>JAJRSN010000304.1 GCA_024278715.1 Calditrichota bacterium | reverse complement strand
GTAGCGGTTTTGGTTAACGGGAAATACGTTCAAAAAAAGGGCGACGACGGTTCGGTACAAATGGTTTATGTTCCGCGAAGCGAAGAGGAATTAAATCAGATCTCGGCACTTGTTAAAAGCGCAGTCGGTTATTCCGAAGATCGCGGCGATGTAATCGAGGTTCAGAACATGCAATTGGTCAATAAGGTGGCTCCTGAACAGGAGCCCAAATTTATCGATCAGTTGGGTTTTGATTTTTGGCAGCGGATCATCACTTACGGATTAATTGCTTTGGGCATGATATTAGGATTTATTTTGCTGCGGAATTTATTAAAGACAAGTATTGCGAATTTGGCATTGCCCGCGCCGGCGAAAGCTCCGGCACAATTAGCCGAAGGTGCTAAGGATGAAATTCGCAGGGAAGTAGCCGGAGCATCGATGGAGCCGTTACCGGAAGACATTTACATGAAAAAATTAAGTCCCGAGGCACGAGCCCGCCTTCAGGCTAATGATAAAATGACGGCTCAGGTATTAAGATTTGCCGAAGAAAGACCTGAAGACGCGACCAGATTGTTGCGTTCGTGGTTAATGGAAATACAGAGGTAGGAAAAAGATGACTGAGACAAATACACAGCAGAGGGGAATTAAGGCTATTCAGAAAGTCGCCCTGATTTTGGTTGCATTTGGAGTGGAAAAGGCATCTGCGATTTTAAAGAATTTAAAAGACAAGGAAGTGGAAAAAATTTCCATCGAAATTGCCAAGATGCAGAACATTCCTGCCGAGATGCTCAGTTCGGTTATCGAAGAATTTTATGACATGATGATGGCAAACAAGTTCATCGTGCAGGGGGGAATTGACTACGCGAGACAGATGCTGGAAGCCGCCTGGGGTAAAAAGAAAGCCGAAGAAGTAATAAAAAGGGTAGAGGCGGCGACCGAAGTGAGCGCTTTTTATCTTTTACAGACAGTTGACGACAAGCAGTTGCTCAATTTTTTACAGAACGAACATCCGCAAACCGCCGCGCTTATTTTATCGAACCTTAAGCCAAAGCAGGCGGCGTCCATTCTTTCCGAATTGCCGGAAGAATATCAATACGAAATCGCCTATCGCATTGCCACCATGGAAAAGACCTCGCCCGATTTGGTGGAAGATATCGAGAGCGTTCTGCGCGAACAACTGGGCAGCGTTTTTGGCGGAAACCTCAGTAAAACGGGCGGCGTGGAAACGGTCGCCGAAATCCTGAATTCCGTCAGCAGAACATCGGAAAAGAACATCCTTACGCACCTGCGCGAACGCGACACGGAATTGGTAGAAGAGATAACCGATTTGATGTTCCTGTTCGAAGATATCATCCATCTGCCGCCGACTGCGGTTCAGCGAATTTTGAAAGAGGTTGATTCCAAAACATTAGCCCTGGCATTAAAGGCTACCAGCAGCGAATTGAAGGAGGTTATTTATCAGAACATGTCCGAACGGGCTGCTAAAATGTTGAAGGAAGAATTAGAATATCTTGGACCTGTACGAATTAAAGACGTCGAAAAAGCGCAAAAAGAGATTTTAGAATTGGCGCGTCGCCTTGAAGAACAGGGCGAGATTATGTTAGTGCGCGGCGAAGAAGAACAACTCATTGAATAAGGAATTGTAAATGCAGCAGTTCAAAATAAAAGTTCCCAGACCTATCAAGCGGATTGAGCCGCAGATAATTTCTGCGGGAAAAGTTTCGAAAAAGAGCGGTCGTTCAAAGTCCGGGCAAAAGGAAAAAGATCTTGCTTCGTCGTTGATTGAGGCGCAGAAGATAAAATTGTATAAAGATCGGATAAAAGTGCTGGAATTGGAATTGCAGCGCGCCAGAGAAGAATCGTTTAAGGCGGGATATGAAGAAGGCAAAGAGAACACGCTGCGCGAAGCCAACAAGCGGATCGAAATTGCGCGCAAGGAGATTGCCAGAATGGAAAAGGAGTACAGGGAATCGTTGGAGCGAATTGAAAATCCGTTATTGGAGCTGGCAAAGGAGATAGCGCGGGAAATTTTAAATACCGAACTCTCTTTGCGCGAGGATTATGACGCGATTTTGCTGGAGCGGTTACGCCGGATGCTGCAGGAAGTTCTGCAGGAAAAGAAGGTTACGGTGGAAGTACACCCGGCGCACCTGCCGTTTTTGACGAGTTCGGATATCAAAGAAACCCTGAATTTGCCGCGGGAAATGGAATTAACGGTGCTTCAGGGAAAACGCCTGAAGAAGGGCGAAGCCTTTGTTACCACCGAGCAATATTATATTGACGGGCGGTTTAAATCGCAAATAGAAGAATTAGGCAATCAATTACTGCACGGAGATGAAACCTGATGTTATCGCTGGAAGGACGCTTTAAGAGACATATCGAAAGAGTGCCGAATTTAAATCCGTTTTCAGTGGACGGTAAAGTACGGCAGATTACCGGAGTTGTGATCGAAGCGACGGGACGTTCCGGCTGCGTTGGCGACGTGTGCGAAATTTACACGCCCGATCGAAGGCGGATTAAAGCGGAGATTGTGGGCTTTCGGGACGGAACGATTCTGCTGATGCCGCTCGGAGAAACCATCGGTGTTTCGACCGGCAGCCGGGTAAAACGTCAGAGATTGCCCTTGCGCATTCCTGTCGGAGAAAAATTACTGGGTCGTGTCCTGGACGGACTGGGAAATCCCATGGACGGGAAAGGACCCATTATGACCAAACAGTTTAAAGAAGTATTCAATTATCCGCCGAATCCGCTGGTTCGAAAAAGAATTACCGAGCCGCTGACCACGGGCATCCGCGCTATTGACGGTTTGATAACCCTGGGAAAGGGACAGCGTGTGGGAATTTTTGCCGGCAGCGGCGTGGGTAAAAGCGTTTTACTCGGCATGATTGCCAAGTACACCAACGCGCAGGTGAACGTGATTGCGCTGGTCGGGGAGCGCGGACGCGAGGTTCGTGAATTTATCGAACGCGATCTGGGGAAAACCGGACTGGAGCGATCGATTGTGATTGTGGCTACCTCGGATCAGGCGGCAACGGTGCGCATCAAAGCGGCTTTAATTGCCACCACTATTGCCGAATATTTTCGGGACCTTGGTCTTGACGTTCTGCTTTTAATGGATTCGTTGACCCGTGTAGCCATGGCGCAGCGCGAAATCGGGCTGGCTATCGGCGAACCGCCCACGACCAAAGGTTACACGCCGTCGGTATTTGCCTTAATGCCCAGGTTGCTGGAACGCGCCGGAAATTCGGAGTACGGAAGCATCACCGGTTTGTACACCGTTCTGGTGGAAGGGGGCGATTTGGACGAGCCGGTAAGCGATACCGCCCGTTCTATTTTGGACGGACATATTGTACTTTCACGGCGGATTGCCACCAAAGGACATTATCCGGCGATTGATGTTCTGGAGAGCGTAAGCCGTTTACGGAATGAAGTTACCACCCCGGAACACCGAAAGCAGATTACTAATGTCCTCGAAGCCATGGCGGTTTACCGCGAATCCGAAGATTTGATCAATATCGGCGCTTACAAGCAGGGAACAAATCCCAAACTGGACGAAGCGATTCAGAAAATCGACGCCATCAATACTTTTTTAAAACAGGACGTTGATGAAAATTCGACGTTTGAGAAAACCATTGAACAGTTAAACCAGGTTATGTGAGAAAAAAATGATACCCAAATCTCATATTTTCCCGTTGCAAAAAGTTCTTGAATACAGACAATATTTAGAAGATTTGAGAGCCGTGGAATTAGGTAAAATTCAGGCGGAAGAGTTCAGCGCAAACAAACGGTTAAGCGATTTAAAGAGCGACAAAACGGAGGCTTTGGATAACGTCACCAAAGAGATAAAGGAGAATCCGAGAATCAATCTGAACGATTTGAAACTGCAGAACGATTATCTGGAAGACCTTCATCATAAAATTGAACATCAGAACAAAACGGTTCAACAATTAAAGAGCGAAGTTGAAAAAAATCGTCAACAATTGCAGGAAGCGGTAAAAGAGCGAAAAATGGTTGAAAAATTAAAGGACCAGTTTAAGGAAAGACAAAAACATCATTTGGATCGGATCGAGAATCAAAGAATCGATGAAATCGCCATACGCATACAAACAATAAACGGAAATCAGGGAGCTTAAAGATGAGACGTTGGGTGTTAATGAGTCTGTTTAGCTTCCCCTTAATGGTGTTGCTTGTTATCGGGATTATCTTTCTTATATCATCGCCGTCTCAACCGGAGGGTAAAAAGCAATCGGCGGAACCCGTGCAAAAACGCGCTGAGGTAAAAAAAGAGGTGAAAGAAGACCTGAGACGGGGCAACTGGACCAAGATCAAGAATACAATTGACAGTCTTTACACGCTGGTCGATAAGTACCGGGATTCTTTAAAAATAAAAGGTCGAGTGATCGACAGTCTGGCGACCGAAATGGCGACATTTGATAAAAAGCGCAATGAATTGGTATCCGAAATAGAAAAATGGAAGAAAAAGTACACTACGCTGACCCAAAAACAAGACAAGGTCAGGGAAATCGCCAAAACAATTTCTGCTTTAAAGGCGAAAGATATGGCAAAAATTGTGTCGAAGCTGGACGATCAAACCATCATCCAAATTTATGATCAGATGAGCAAGACGTCGCGCAAGAATTTGTTGGCGGCGCTTTCTTCGGATCGGGCAGCGGCGATCACTCAAAAAATGATTAAAAATTAGAACGGGTAGGTTATGAGAACCGGTAATTTAATGCCGCAAATGCTAAAGAAAAAACTGCCAAACGGGGCGAAACTCTTAAACGCGAACCGCGCGCCCCGGAGTTTATTGAATATTCGGGAATCCAATTCAACGCGAATAGGCGGCGGACAAAGTGAGTTTTACAATTTGTGGTCAAATCTTTTGCAAACAAGGTCAGGCTCCGATTTCAGCGAAAATAAAACAGAGACAAATATTCGTACGGAAAAACCGATTGCAAGTTTTGACGTGAAAAACCCGGACGCCGAAGGCACGGCTTTGGCTAAATCGAAACTCCCCGAAGAAACCGAGCGGGAAGATGATTTTGCGGTTTCAGATAAAGATAAATCGAAGTCCGTTGAAATAAAATCCGACGCGGAAATTGCGAGTAAATTAACTGGCGATCCGTCCGTCATTAAATCTATTATTCAGTTTTCTTTAAACCGGTTAAGCGAAGATGGCAAACTTAATCCGCAGATCGCATCAAAATCGGGGAATATTATTAAAGTCGAATTCGGGCTATTGAGGTCTTTGGCAATCGGTAAGACCGGCGGCGGAATTTTATCTGCTGAGTCCGATCCTAAATCGATTCAAAAAAACATCCAGCAGCCGCAGGGGATAAAGGGAGAGTTGTTCTTTAAATTTACCGCCGAAGAAGGGTGGGAAGCGGTTGCCGAGCCTGCGAAAATTGAACAAGTTCTTAAGGGCAAAATTTTTAAGGCGATGCCGCAATTAAAAATTGAGATTCAGCCGGTTGCAATGCAAACCGAAAAGACAACCGGATTGACAGGAAGTGAAGAAAAATTTCAGCAGGGACAAAAAGGAGTTTTAAAAGACGGAGTTTCTTCGGAGGGTTTACAGCAAGGAAAAGCAACCGAATTTTTGAGATTGAGTTTAAAATTACCTCAAAGCGTTCGATCCGCGGCAGAGGCTGCGCATGTCGAAAAGGGTCAGGTTAACGCGGCAAATAACGCCAGCCGGAATCAGGTTTCGGCTTCAGGCGAAGGCAACGCGGAAGTGAAGCAGTTTTTGAAGCTGACTTACTTTGTTAAGTCCGTGCAGGAAACGGGAGCGGAATCTTTACAAACCAACGTTCAGGCTGAAGGAAAAGGCGTTGCGGCGCAGGATGCGACTAATTTAAATATCCAAAACATAAACTCCGACAAAAGCCCGCAGACTCTGTTGTTTAAAGATCAAAAATTTTTAAAAATAGAATCTTTAACAAGGCTCGGTCAGGAGGCGAACGCCCTTAATCTGCAAAATCATGCCGCAAAAGTTTTTCAGATTAAATCTCAGAATGTATCGCCCGTTATGATAAAGCTTGCCGACGAGATTCAACAGATGATTGAGCAGATCAAAAACGTCCAACAAAAAAGAACGGGAGATTTGCAACTACGGTTTGAAAACACGCCTCTCGGTAAAATCGATTTGCATTTTCAGCAAAAAGAAAACAAGGTAACCGTTTATGTGGAATCCGAACAGGTTCGCGGCGAATTAGTCAAATTGTCCTCAACGATTCAAAATAATCTTGTACAAAAGGGCATTGTTATCGGCGGGATTCAGGTGAATGTGGGGCAGTTCAAAAGTTCTTCTCACCACGAAAATGAGATGCAGCGCAGAAAAATAAAAACATCAGACCATATTATTTCAGGAAAGGAGGATTCTTCTTATGAACCAAATACCACCCTAATCAGCAGAAATTTTGGTTACAACACCATGGAAATAACAGCATAGGAGAAAAAGAATAATGGGAGATTTCATTAATTCCGTATCATCGGGAAGTATTTATCAAAACGGACAGTTACCGGGTTCCGTAAGCAACAACGCAGAGATGGGCAAATATCAATTTTTACAGATTCTGGTTACCCAGTTGCAAAATCAGGACCCGATGTCGCCCATGAAAAGTCAGGACTTTGCCGCGCAATTAGCCCAATTCAGTTCGCTGGAACGCTTGATGAGCATTGATCAGACTTTGCAGCAGGGAATGGATACAGACATGCTTTTGGCGCAGACCATTCACAATACTATGGCTACCAATTTTATCGGGAAAGAGGTTATGTCTTACGGCGATACTCTGTCGCTTTTAAGCGGCGATTCGGTTCCGGTGACCTTTGAATTGGGAGCTGACGCTAAAAAAGTCAGCATCGAAATTTACGATGAAAACGACAAATTGGTGCGAACCATCGAGGTGAATCAGTTAAGCAGCGGAAGACAGACCATTGACTGGGACGGTAAAGATGACGACGGAAATTCATTGTCGGGCGGGAACTATCATTTTAAAGTGATTGCAACCGATGGCGAGGAAAATTCGGTAAACGTTCAAACTTTTAGCCGCGGAATCGTGTCCGCCGTTCGGTATGTTCAGGGGCAGCCTGTTCTGATTGTAAACGGCAAGGAAGTTGTTTTTGGCGATATTGTTCAAATCGGCTAAGACGAGGAAAGAATTATGAAAGTAGGCGAATTACAACTCAATCAAAGTCTGAAGCCCGTTCAACCTCAAAAGGTAAATCAGGGTGGGGCGTCTTCGTCAAAAAAGGCAAAGACTGTTGCTTTTGGTTCTCTTTTGCAAAAGAGTTTGAATGAAACGGGTGAGCTCAGGTTTTCGGCTCACGCCTTAAAGAGGATGGAGAATCGTTCGCTTTCGCTTTCGGAAATTGATTTGCAGCGCTTGCAACAGGGCGTTCAACAGTTAAAGGCTAAAGGCGCACAAAACTCTGTGATTTTAATGGACGACAGGGCTTTTGTGGTCAGCGTAAGGAATCGAACGGTGGTTACAGCCATCGATCAGGCACAAAGTAATGAGCGGATTTTTACTAACATTGACAGTTTAGCAATTGTTTAAATAAGAGACGCAGGGCTGGACCTATTAAGGGAGCCCTCAATCCGTCGAATGATCGAAGCGGATTTAAAACTAAGGAGGGTAAAATTATGTTAAGATCATTATTAGCAGGTGTTTCGGGATTGAAGAATCATCAAATGCGCATGGATGTTATCGGCAACAACATTGCAAATATCAATACCATAGGATTTAAAAGCGGAAGGTTGAATTTTGCCGAGGCGTTAAGTCAAACGCTCTCCCCGGCGGGAGCCAGTTATATTAACCCTATGCAAGTTGGTCTGGGTATGAAAACCACATCCATTGAAAATATTTACACTCAGGGAAGTCTGGAACAAACGGGTGTTTTAACCGATTTAGCCATCGAGGGCGACGGTTTTTTTGTGCTGAACGCCGGCGAAACCCGCGTATTGACCAGAGCCGGGCAGTTCTTTTTTAACGCCGACGGAAAACTGGTTAATCATCGCGGTCTTGCCGTTCAGGGATGGATGATTTCCGATTCCAACAAAGAGCTGGGATTCGGGTCGGGAAATCTGAGTGATATTTCCATAGACATGAACATGGTTTCCGAAGCCCAGCAAACAAAGAATATCTGGCTTTCGGGAAATTTAAACGCCGGTCTTAAAACCACTACCGAAGAGTGGGAACTGGGAAGCGCTTTAACCGTTGGCGGCGTCAACGCGGACGCCACGACCGACATTAACAGTCTGGATCAAATCGCCACGCCGTTAGCTGACGGCGACACTATCGAAATCAGCGGTACAAATCCCGACGGAACTGCGGTTACGGCAACTTACACCTATACCACGGGCGATACGTTGCAAAAACTTCTTGATGCGATCAACGGCGCCTTTACCGGCACAAGCGCGTCAATGAAAGACGGTAAAATCGTTTTGACCGATGCCGAAGCCGGTACAAGTTCGACCTCCATCCGTTTGACCAACGGAGCATCCAGTACAGGTCGCATCGATTTAGCCAATTTTGTGAACACGATTCCTGGAGAGACGGGAACCGCCAAGACATCGGTGGTTGTTTACGACAGTTTGGGGTCGAGCCACAATATAATTATGGAATTTACCAAAACGGCAAATGCCGGCGAATGGACATGGGTGGCAAAGACGACGGGTGACGAAAAGATTCTGAGCGGCAGCAGCGGTCGCGCCACTTTTAACGAAGCCGGCGTGCTTACTTCGTTTACTTTTGATAGCGGCGCGACACAACTTTCGCTTGATCCTAAAACGGGTGCAGAAATTATGTCGGTTGATCTTCATGCCGAAAGCGGAGAAGGGCGCATGGGATTAACTCAGTTTAATTCACTTTCAACGATTAATGTTAAACAGCAAGACGGTCGGGCAGTAGGACGTCTGGTTAATTTAACAATCGATACAAAGGGCGTTATTAACGGTACATTTAGCAACGGCGAAAAGGTATCGCTGGCAAAAATTGCTCTTTCTCAGGTTTCGAACAAATCGGGATTGATGCAATTAGGCGAAGGTCTTTATCAAACCAGTATGGCTTCGGGTCCTGAGCAGGTTGTGGAATTGGATGACAAATCAGTGACATCAATCATCTCCGGGTCGTTGGAAATGTCGAATGTGGATGTTTCAAAAGAGTTTACGGATATGATTACGACGCAGCGCGGTTTTGAAGCCAGCGCCAGGGTCATTACAACGGCAGATCAAATGTTAGATGAATTGATCCGTCTCAAGCGTTAATCGTAATTAGCGGGTCGGGTTAAAATCCCGACCCGCTTTTAAACCTTAACTTGTCGGGGTTGGGGTGTGATTAATATAAGGAGAGGATGAAGAGGTGGATTTAGCAACAATCATTGGAATTGTTTTAGGTGTTAGTCTGGTTCTGACAACTATCATCATGGGCGGGCATGCGTCAATATTTGTACATGTTCCTTCAATGATGGTTGTTATCGGCGGAGCAACGGCGGCTACATTGATCAGTTTTCAGCTTAAGGAAGTGCTTGGGGTGATCGATGTGGTACGCAAAGCTTTTTTTAGCGAGAAGATCGATAACGTGGCTTTAATCAATCAAATCGTACAACTTTCCAAAAAAGCCAGAAAAGAGGGGTTATTGGCTATTGATAAAGAGGTTAATAACATTCATGATCCTTTTTTGCGTTCGGGGATGGAGATGGTAGTTGACGGCACAGAACCGGAGCTTATCCGGAATATTATGGAAACCGAGCTTTCGTATTTGATGGAGCGTCACAAGCGGGGGCAGGATATTTTTATTTCTTACGGCGAATATTCTCCGGCTTTTGGAATGATCGGTACTTTAATCGGTCTTATTGCCATGTTAACCAATTTAAATGATCCGACGCAGATTGGCGGCGGTATGGCAATCGCTCTTATTACCACATTTTACGGCGCGTTATCCGCAAATCTGGTTTTTTTGCCCATTGCCGGTAAGCTAAAGAATCGCTCGGAAGAGGAAGTGATTGTTAAAGAGATGATTATCGAAGGGGTGTTATCGATTCAGTTTGGCGAGCATCCGAACACGATTCAGAGAAAACTAATGAACTTTTTGGCTCCGAAACAAAGAATAATGGAATAAGATAAGCAGTTATGAAACGAGCAAAACCGGAAACCAAGAAACTTGGCGCGCCTTTTTGGATGGTCACTTTCAGCGACATGGTTACGCTGTTAATGGTGTTTTTTATCATGATTCTATCGTACTCAACCATTGAGCTGGAAAAGTTTAAGGGAGCGGTTAGTTCCATGAAAGGAGCGCTGGGAATTTTAGATAATATGAAAAGTTCGATTAACAATAAAATGCGCAGAAGTAACGAAGGCAGCAAGTATTTTAAAGATCAGGTTGAAAAGAAGATCGAGAAGATTAAGAAATTACTAGAAATGTCGCATATAAAAGATCAGATAGATATCGAGATGGACGGAATGGGCATTCATATCCGTCTGGGAGACAATATATTGTTTGATCAGGGAAAAGCGGATTTAAAACCGAGCTCGTTTCCCATATTAAAAGCGGTGGCTGACGTGGCGCGGGACGATTTTAAAGAGATTTACGTGGAAGGGCATACGGATAATGTTCCTATTCACACGGAAAAATATCCGACAAACTGGGAGCTTTCCACAGACCGCGCATTGAGCGTGGTTCGTTATTTTCATTATGTTGAGGGCATCAGCGCAAGTCGTTTGGCAGCGGTGGGATATGGCGAGTATCGACCGTTAGTTCCAAATACAACGCCTAAAAATCGCGCAAAAAATCGACGAGTAGAAATATATATCAGGTTTGATGAACGTTAAGGGAGAGGTAGTTAACTATGGACAAAAAGCCAAATGAGATTGTAGAAGAGAATGATCAACCGCAACAAGAAGAGCCTAAACCCAACAGAACAAAATGGATGTTGATCATGGGTCTTTTGGCAGTTCAATTGGTTGTTGCCGTGGCTTTGGTTTATTTTGTGATTGTTCCGCGAGTTTGGCCTGATAAAGTTAAGAAGAGCGAACCAAAGGCAGAGGTGAAGAAGGAAAAGAAGGAGAAGGATGAATTAGGCGTGATTTTTACGATTTCCGATCTTACTGTCAATCCAAAAGACAGCTACGGTCGGCGTTTTGCCGTGTTTGAGGTTGCGCTTGAGGTTGAAAGCGAGAGTGATAAAAAGGAACTGGAACGTTATCGACCCATAATTGTCGATCAATTTCTGGATTATCTCCGATCGCGGACGGTAGCTCAACTAACCATTGAGTTAGACATTCAAAAGATGAAATATGATATGAGCGAGCGGGTGAATGAAATTATCGGAAAAAATATAGTTAAAAATCTGTACTTTACACGGTTTGTTTTAGAATAAGGATAGTATAATGGCTAAAATTCTATCTCAGGAAGAGATTGATGCGCTACTTTCGAATGTTTCGGGTGAATCTTTTGAGGAAGTAGAAGAAAAACCCAGACAAAAGATTTCGCTATACGATTTTAAACATCCCAATCTGGTTTCCAAGGAGCAGATGCGGTTACTGGAAACCATTCATGAGGGAATTTGCAGAAACTTTGGGGTTTTTCTTTCGGCGCAGTTGCGGATGATTGTGGAAATGAATCTTTTGGCGATAGATCAGATCATGTATTCGGAATTTGTGATGTCGATTGCTCCGCCGAGTTGTATTTATGTTTGCAAACCGGATAATCCGGCATCCTATTTTGTTTTGGAGATGAATCCGCAATTAGCCATTTTTATTGTCGAGCGACTATTCGGCGGTCCGGGCAGTCCTGTTACCGAGGCTCGTCCGATTTCGATTATCGAACAAAAGGTTATGAGCCGGGTAATTGATCGTCTGGTTGTGGAGCTTTCCAAAAACTGGGGTCAAATTACCCAGTTTAATACCACGGTTGAACGTTTTGAAAGCAATCCGGAGTTTGTTCAAATTGTTCCTTCATCGGAGCCGGTGGTTGTGGTTTCCATGGAAATAAAGATTCACGGACACTCGACGCTGATGAATATTTGTTATCCGTACATGTGGATATCCAATATTGTCTCTTCTCCCGAAGTTCAGGAGCGTATTCTTTTCGGTTCTCAGGAATCTTCGGAGGAAGAAAGGAATTTGATTGAAGAGAACCTGCTGCTGACGCCTGCTAATTTGAGCGTAATGCTCGGTAAAACCAAAATATCCGTGAAAGATTTTTTAAATTTACAGGTGGGCGATGTAATTCAACTTAAGAACAGAACGGATCATCTGCTCCCGGTTTATGTTAATAAAAAGCACGCGTTCAACGCCGTGATAGGGTTGCGTAAAAAGCGATTAGCTTTACGAATTGAATCCATTGTGGAAGGAGATAAAAATTATGAAGAGTAACCAATTAAAGGATAATTATCAGGCGCAAATTGACGAATTACGTCCGATACTTACCAAGAGTCTGTCAGACCTGTTTCAAAGACCCGTTATGATTACAGAACAGATAGAAGAGACCACCGATGTTTCCCGATCGTTGTCTTCGGTTGCTTTTCCGAAGATTGCTCTGATGTTTCAATCGGGGGACGGTCCTCATCAGGTTTATCATCTGATTCTTTTCCCTGACGATTTTGTGTTGTCCGCTTATGCCTGGATGATTAATGAAGATCCGGTGTCTCAAATCGATGAAAATCATCTGGACAGTCTCAAAGAGATATTTAATCAAATTCTGGGTCAGGTTCGCATGTCAATTCCGGACGATAGAGCCCGTTTTCACATTGAAAATTTACAAGTGGGATTGGTTGAAACGCCGCAGGACGCTCTTGACAGTCAAAAGCAGCTTCACGGTGCGCAAGTTAAGATAAAACTGGAGAGCGAAGGTCAAACGTTCTTTTTAGAGCATATTGTCTGGAATGATTTGTGGACTATCGAAGAAGAGGGGGGCAACGGAACGAGCGATACGATTCCGGCGGAAGCCATGACCCATGTAAACGTGGAACCCGCAGAATTCGGAAGTCTGGGCGGAAACGGTGAGGCTTACGAGGGTAATCGTAACATTGAGATGCTGCTTGATGTGGATTTGGAGATCACCGTAGAGTTAGACCGGAAGTCCATGCTTGTTTCGGAATTATTGAAATTGGGAAAAGGATCGATTGTCGAATTTCAGAAATCGGCAGGCGAGCCGCTGGACATTTTGGTTAACGGCAGAAAATTTGCTGAGGGAGAGGTTGTTGTTATCGACGATAAATTTGGGATTCGTATTACTCAGTTGATCAGCGCCAGAGATCGTCTTAAGACATTAACGTAATTTTTTTATGGGTGCAGCATTTTTTTTGTAAGTTTAACGGATTAAACGACAAAGGAGCCTTGTGATTTGAACAAAAAAGTGATAGTAGTTCAATGGGCGTTTCTGCTAATGTTGGGATTAGCGGTAAACGTTCGGGCAGATTCAACCGGGGCGATATTCGATAGCACAGCACTAAAAACAAATACTACTCTTTCTTTGAATCAGGCACCGGCTAATGCGCCTTCGTTAACCGGGCACTATCTGAAGTTATTGGCGGCTACCTTTATTTTACTGGCGGTTTTATATTTTGCATTGAAAGGCATGCGTAAACTGCAATTCGGATCGAACGGGACATCAAAAGGTAAAGTTAAGGTGTTGAGCAAAACTTATCTGACTTCCAAACACAGTGTGTGGATAGTTAATATTGACGGTCAAAAATATCTTTTAGGGGTTACGGATCAAAATATTAATTTGATCGATCGTTTGGGTCCGGTTACGGAGGACGAGGCGGGACAGACGAACGACGCGGCTTTACCTAAGTTCGGGAGTTTTTTCGAGAAGATACGCAAAGGGGGATAGGGGTGTTTTTGAGGCTGATTCTCGGAGAAAAATTAAATTTGAGTATCTGATTTTAACACCATCCGAAGAGTAGTTTTAGCAATTCACTTATTTTTCATTCCTTCTTAAAGCTTCAGAAATTTAATATTCCGTGCCATATTTCAGACATTTGGATATTGTCGGGGAAAATGAAATTTTTAGGTATCGGCGGGAATACGGAATTGGCATTTATTGGATTAGCATTTCTGTTACCAAGGTTAAAAGCTAAACTATTTTCGGATATTTAAAGTTAAATCCTTGCTTTTTTTTTCAGAATTGTAAACAACTTATTTCCGTTATTTGCTTTATGCACGGCTTATGAGAAAATAGAGAACACGGAGCGCTCTTTGGGTTAAAAAAAGAAACCGCAAAGTTCACGAAGGAGGTACAAAGGACGCAAAG
>JAJRSN010000303.1 GCA_024278715.1 Calditrichota bacterium | reverse complement strand
CTCACCTATCACGCATTACGACCTTGGTAAATATCGATTTATTCTGAATGTCAGACCCCGTCTTTTAATTTCTCCCCTTCAAAGCGGGGAACGCCGAAGGCAAGGGGGGTCTTTACTCAAACCGCACAATATTTAAATTTTAGAATATTCCTCGTTAACAAAGTTTTGTTTTGAATTTTTGTCATTCGGTCATTCGAATTTGTTTCGGATTTATGGTTTTCTTTATCATTCCACTTTGTATTCTTTTACTTGCAACCAACTAATCACTCATCACGCGTTACGCATCACGACCTTTACGAGCGGGACATGCTATTTAGCGGGAATAAAAAAAGCCATCTCGTCCGGACGGGACGGGATGGCTTTTAAATCAGGGTTTATCGCTTCTTTTAGTTCTTTTTATCGTCGTCAATCACTTCGTAATCGGCGTCTTCCACTTTTTTATCTTCCGTAGAAGTTTGTTGTTCGCCGCCTGCAGCGCCGCCGGGTGCTCCGCCCTGCGCGTCAAATCCGGCTTTTTGTTGTGCGCCCGCTTCTGCTCCTGCTTGGGAGTACAGTTTTTGCGCTATTTCATTCCAGGTTGTGTTCACCTGATCCATCGCTGATTTCATCTCTTCCACGTTTCCGGATTTATGAGCTTCTTTTAATCTGCCCAGAGCGGTCTCGATTTTGGAGCGATCTTCGGGCGACACTTTATCTTTAAGGTCATTTAATTGCTTTTCCGTTTGATAGATAACAGTATCAGCCTTGTTCTTGGTTTCAATTTCCTCGCGACGTTTTTTGTCTTCGGCGGCATGCTGCTGAGCTTCGCGTTTCATGCGTTCGACTTCCTGTTCGCTTAAACCGCTGGAAGCCTCGATGCGGATGCTCTGTTCTTTGCCCGTGGCTTTATCTTTAGCCGTTACGTGCAAAATGCCGTTAGCGTCAACGTCGAACGTAACTTCGATTTGCGGAACGCCGCGCGGCGCAGGCGGTATTCCGTCAAGGATGAACCGACCAAGCGTGCGGTTATCGGCAGCCATCGGACGCTCGCCCTGCAGAACATGGATTTCCACCGTCGTTTGATTGTCCGCCGCCGTGGAGAAAATCTCCGATTTTCTTGTCGGAATGGTGGTATTGGCTTCGATCAATTTGGTCATTACGCCGCCGAGAGTTTCAATACCCAACGAAAGCGGAATAACGTCGAGCAACAACACATCTTTCACTTCGCCGGTTAATACGGCGCCCTGAATTGCGGCTCCGATTGCAACGACCTCGTCCGGATTCACGCCCTTGTGCGGCTCTTTGCCAAAGAAGTTCCGTACTATTTCCTGCACTTTCGGGATTCGGGTCGAACCTCCGACTAAAATTACTTCGTCGATGTCCTGAGCGGATAAGCCGGCGTCTTTTAAAGCAAGTTTGCAAGGTTCAATGGTTCTCTGCAGCAAATCATCGATCAGCTGCTCGAACTTAGCTCGCGTCAGCGTCATGGTAAGATGTTTAGGTCCGGATTCGGTTGCCGTAATGAATGGCAGATTGATTTCGGTTTGCATGGTTGACGAAAGCTCAATTTTGGCTTTTTCGGCGGCTTCCTTTAACCGTTGCAGCGCCATGGGATCTTTGCGCAGATCAACGCCTTCCTGTTTCTGGAATTCGTCGGCTAACCATTCAATGACCCGCTGATCGAAGTCGTCGCCGCCCAGATGAGTGTCGCCGTTGGTCGATTTAACTTCAAAAACGCCGTCTCCGATTTCCAGAATGGAGATATCGAAAGTTCCGCCTCCGAGGTCAAATACCGCGATCTTCTCGTCTTTTTTCTTGTCCAGTCCGTAAGCCAGCGCAGCAGCCGTGGGCTCGTTGATGATGCGTTTCACATCCAGACCCGCAATCTTTCCGGCGTCTTTTGTAGCCTGGCGCTGAGCGTCGTTAAAATAAGCGGGAACGGTAATTACGGCTTCCGTCACCTTTTCGCCAAGGTACTCTTCGGCGGTTTGTCTCATTTTCTGCAAAATCATTGCCGAAATTTCGGGCGGTGTGTATTTTTTGTCGCCAATCGCCACAACGCACACGTTGTTGTTGCCCCGTTCAACTTTGTAGGGAACTTCTTTGATCTCTGTCTCTACTTCGTTGTAGAAGCGCCCCATAAAACGTTTTATCGAAAAAACGGTATTTTCGGGATTGGTTACAGCCTGTCGTTTTGCAGGCGCGCCTACCAAACGTTCGCCTTTTTTTGTGAATGCAACAACCGACGGCGTTGTACGCGCACCTTCGGAGTTGGGAATGACTACGGGTTCGCCACCCTCCATTACCGCAACAACCGAATTTGTTGTTCCTAAATCAATTCCTATGATTTTTCCCATAATTATTGCCTCCTTTCTGAGAAATTATTTTCAAGTTTTGTCGATTAGACTTGCAATTGATGTGCCAAAGATATTGCAATCGATGTAATGCAACGTAAAACAACAGGTTATGCAAAATTGCGGGAAATTATAAAAAACATGACGCCCTGACAATATGACATAAAAACAAGTCCCGACAAATCGTTAAAAAAAGAAAGCCGCCAAAATTAATCGGCGGCTTAATGCATTACGTTTAATCTACTTCTTGGGAATTTCTATGAACACCAGACGATCAAATTTTTCTCTGTTCTGTAATGTCCTGAGTTTGAGTTTGATTACATCCCCGGGTTTAAATTTTTTGACTTTATCGTAAAAATCGGAGACGGATTTAACCTTTTTTCCTTCTACCTCAATGATAACGTCGCCGCGGACGATTCGAGCCTGGGAAGCGGCACTGAACTGATTAACAGAAACAACCAATGCGCCGCCGTCAACTTCCAGATCGTCTTTCTGCTGATCTGTTAAATTACGCAATTTCATTCCCAGATCGGGTATTCCTTTGTGCATCTTCGTCTTGGATTTTGCTTCGGAGCCGGCTTCTTCTTTTCCGTTACCTTTTAATGTTACTTTTTTGGTTAACTCTTTTCCGTCGCGCCATATTTTAAGCGTAACTTTGTCGCCGGGGTTAAGAACGCCGATTTTCGCCTGTAATTCGTTGGTTCGATTAACTTCTTTGCCGTTTACCGAAAGTATGACGTCGCCCTCTTTAATTCCCGCTTCTTCGGCGGCGCTGCCTTTGATTACGCTGGTGACAAATACGCCGCGCGGGCGATCCAATTTAACGCCTTTTGCCGTTACGGGGGTTACGTCGGAAATGTAAACGCCCAGATAGCCGCGACGCACTTCGCCGAATTTGATAATGTCATCAACAACAGCCTTGGCTATGTCAATCGGCACGGCAAAACCGTAACCCATATAATAATTGGTATTGGTGGCGATGGCTGTGTTCACTCCGATAACTTCTCCCTTTAAATTCACCAGAGCGCCGCCGCTGTTTCCGGGATTGATAGCCGCATCCGTCTGAATAAAATTTTCGATACTGCTGACATTATTGCGTCCGCGTAAAATATTAATACTGCGATGCAGCGCGCTCACGATCCCCGCAGTTACCGTCGATGTCAGATTCAGCGGATTACCGATTGCTACCACCCATTCTCCGATCTTTAAATTGTCAGAATTTCCGAGAACGGCTACCGGAAGGTCTTTGGCGTCGATCTTGATCAAAGCAATATCGGTGGAGGGGTCGGTGCCAACCACTTTTGCGTCGTATTCGGAATTGTCGATTAATTTGACCCGCAATTCGTCCACATCTTCAACAACGTGATTGTTGGTAAGAATGTAGCCGTCTTTGCTGATAATAATTCCGGAGCCGAGTCCCTGCTGTTTCATTTCCGGTTGCCGAAGCTGATCTTCGGGAATATTGCCAAAATCCCGGAAAAAGAAAAAGAACGGATTCTCGCGCATTTTAATGGTTTTGGTAGTGTAAATGGAAACAATGGAAGGTCGAACTTTTTCGACGATATCAACGAACATGGAATTGGGATTAAAATTAGCAGCCGTCGCGGGAGGCGTGATATCAGAAGTCTGGGCTTCGGTGTAAATTTTACCTTCGGCGGTACCGGCTATCGATTTTGAATCCAGATTAAAACTGGTTGTTAAAACAACGCCAATGATAACGCCAATGGTAATCAATCCCGCAACCAGCGCGAATGAGTTTTTTAAGCGATACATGGCTGTCTCCTTTCCTGGTTAGTCTCGACTATTGGCTAATATGATGAGCCGCAACAATTCTAATAATGCCATGGCAGCGGCGGCAACGTAAGTAAGCGCCGCGGCGGTTAATACTTTACGGGCGGCTGTGACTTCGTCTGATAATAATAAACCCTGTCCCCGCAACTGTTTTAATGCGCGCATGCTCGCATTAAATTCAACAGGCAGTGTAACAATATGAAAAACGACAACGGAGGCAAAGAACAGAATGCCTAATTTCATGAAAAACAATGAGGTTCCTCCGCTAAAGAAAAATCCGATAAAAAACAGGGGAAACGCCGCGTACGAGGCGAAATTGGTAACCGGTAAAATGGCATGCCGTATTTTTAAGGGCGCGTAACCCTGAGCATCCTGAATGGCATGACCTACCTCGTGGGCGGCAATGGCAACCGCGGCAAGCGAATTGTTCCGGTAGTTGTATTCGGAAAGCCGTACCTTTTTTACGCGCGGATCGTAATGATCGGTCAACTCACCCGACACGGGTTCAACCTCAACATCGTAAATGCCGTTTTGCTGCAAAATGAACTGGGCGACTTTGGCTCCGCTTAAGCCGCGAGCCGATGCGATCTTTTTGTATTTATTGTAAGTCCTCCGAACTCTCATTTGAGCCCAAACCGCTAAAATGAAAGCCGGAATTAAAAGAATCATCGTCGGATCAAAAAAGAAAAATGGCATAGGCGGTCTCCTTTTTGTTTTTTTGCCAATATAACGAATATTCTTTTCAAAAGTTCAACATCAACCGATATGATTTTCAAAAACCGTACCAGAACGCTAAAACGCCGTAAAAAGGGATTATTCGCTTGGCGTGTGTCAGATGTGCAGATAGACCGTCTGTCATCATGACAGATTGAACCTCAATCGAAATTTACAATTTGCCGAAAAATCTTTATATTGACCTAAATGAAAAAAAGGGTGACCTTTCGATGAATAACTACCTGATTGACGGTTACAATCTCGGACATAAAATTCCCGAAGTCGTTCAGCTATTAAAAAAAAGAGATTTTTACAGCGCCATCGAACGCATTGTGCAATACGTTCAGTCGAAAATTAATGTGCGTAAAAATCGCATTATTATCGTGTTTGACGGCAGACAAGGCGTTTTTGACTTTCCCGCGGTTTCTTCGGTCGTGGAAATTAAGTTTTCCAGAAAGCCGCAGGAAGCCGACGATATTATTCGCGACTTATTGCGGAAAGCTTCGGATACCTCCGGGTGGATTGTGGTAAGCTCCGATCTTGAAATCTTAAAAACCGCCCGCGATCTGGGCGCTAAATTTATTCGATCGGAAAATTTTTATGTGCCCGGAGATTCTTCAGCGCCGGACCGGCTAAGTCCCGAAACAAGACAAAAATACGATCCCAAAGACGTGGATATCGATTACTGGTTGAAAATGTTTGGCGGCGACGAGGAAGAATAAGTCTTTGAACGGGAAAACAAAATTCAAATTGAACGCAATTCAAGGAAGAAAGTGAACGGATCACATGTTTTTTTCCCCTTTGCCCATATTGTATGCGGAAACGCATTATCGGTTTAGGTTTTTTTTTAGTCTGCTGAAAAGATCGCAGCCCGAGATTATCGCGGATGCGCCGCATCGAATAGAACGTAAAAATCCGCTGCCGGTTTTGTTGTTGATTAAAGACGCGCACAAATACCCCGTGCGGTTGCTTTCGGTTCGGATTTTTATTGACCGCGAAAAAGTATTCGAACAAAATCCGGACATTAAAATTAGTGAAAGACTCTGGGAAAAAATCTTTGAAATCCCCGCTTCAGGATTTAATACCGGCGTGCGCCGAATTAATGTAAAAATCGTTTATGAGGTCAGGGGTAAAGTTCGGTCGTGCATTAATGATAATTACGTTACATCCTCTCACGCGCCGCTGGATTGTTTTTTTTCGGATCAAAAGCTTCCGCGTACCGATCATTATTATTACGGCGATTTACACAGCCATTCCGATTTTACCGACGATCAGATCGAATTTGCGGCGAGTCTGCCGACGATGAAAAAGATGGCTGCCGCAACGGGGTTAGATTTTTTTTGCGCGACCGATCATTCCTATGATCTTGACGATCGGATTGACGACTATCTCAAAAACGACCCCGATCTGCCAAAGTGGGAGGCGTTTAAAAAACAATGTCAAAAACTCAATCGGGAAGAGTCAGCGCCGTTCGTAATTCCCGGCGAAGAAGTAAGCTGCCGGAATTCCAAAAATCAAAATGTTCATCTTTTAATATTGAATGACGATCGGTTTTTTCCGGGAAGCGGCGATAGCGGTGAAAAGTGGTTTAGCTATTATTCGGAATATTCGGCTGCGGAAATTGCGGAAAAGATGAATCCCAAAGCAATGGCAATTCCCGCGCACCCCGCCGAAAAAATTCCCCTTGCCCAAAGACTGCTTATTAACCGCGGGCAGTGGCGGCAAAGAGATCTTAAAAATTCCGCCTTTTCCGGATTGCAGTTTATTAACGGGGGAGAGACCGAAGAGATTGAAAGAGGAGTCGCATTATGGACCTCTTTACTGCTGCAGGGACGGCGCGTTTTCCCCTTTGCCGGAAACGACGCTCACGGACATTTCGCCAGAACACGACAAATCGGAATACCGTTTATTTCGATTGAAGAAAATAAAAAACACTGCTTTGGCGTTTGGAAAACCGGAGTAAATCTTAAAGAACCGCCCAAAACTCCGGCAAATTTTATCGAAGGGTTGAAGCGGGGATGCGTTTTT
>JAJRSN010000302.1 GCA_024278715.1 Calditrichota bacterium | reverse complement strand
TCAACTGTGGATGAAATGATGTCCACGGTTCTCAAAATGGTATAATTTAAAGAGGAAAAATAATGCGCATTACTCAATCCATGCTTGTGCGAAATACAATATCGAGACTTTTTAAGAGCCGCGAAAATTTGATGAAAACTCAGGAACGTATTTCCACTCAAAAGAAAATCCAAAAACCTTCGGACGAACCGATTGCTTTTTCGCGCACCCAGCGGCTGCACGAAGCCTATCGGCAAAACGACGTTTTTTTAGGAAATATCGAAGAGGCGCAGGGCTGGATGGAAAACACTTCTTCCATGCTCGAACAACTTTATCAATACATAGCGGACGCGCGGATCGCCGCAACCCACGGCACGGACGCTGTGTCGGAAGACGATTTGAAAAAATCGCTGGGATCGCAATTGAGAGGCTTTTTGGATGAAGCGGTCTCTTTGTTGAATTCGTCTTATTTGGGAAAGAATGTCTTTGCCGGCACCATGACTAAAAAGGAAACTCCGTTCGTCAAAACGGATCTGGATGTCAGCTACAACGGAAACGACGGCAAAATAAAGCGCAGAATTTCCAAGAATATTGTTCTTGATATCAATGTGACCGGTAAGGAAATAGTAGGCACCAATTTATTCGGCGCTATGAAAGAAACCATCTTGGCTCTTGAGGAAGGCGACGACGATTCGTTAAAAAGCGCGCTGGATCATTTGAAAGACGCAGAGAAAAAATTGTTAAACCTTTCCACCCGATTCGGTTCAAAAATCAGCAACTTACAACTGATTAAAGACCGTTTGATATCGACCAACGATAATTTCAGAAAATTTATTTCACAGGAAGAAGACGCGGTTCTGGAAGAGGAAATCATAAGTTTAAAATCGCAACAAATTGCTTACCAGGCTGCTTTGCAATCGTCCAGCGAGATAATGAATTTGAGTATTTTAAAATATATGTAACGTGAAAGATGTCAGGTAATGCCGCACGGAAACACAAAAAAATCCGATTTCAAAATATGTTCCGTATGCGGTCACGCATGGAAGTTGCGCGATGAATTCTTAAAAGATCCCTTTATCGAATTAGTAGGATATCAAGCCAATTTTCTAAATCCTTCCCGGGGATTATTTTTATTTGTTCATCGTGCATACAAGTGCGGAGCGCATTTAACATTACGCGTAGAGAACTTTGATGATCTGTTCCGGAAGGAAAAATATTACGAAGCCAGAGTTCTTTCGGATGAGTGTCCCGTCTATTGCATGGAGGCGAATAATCTGGAATTTTGCATCCAACCGTGCAAGATGGCTTATGTGCGGGAGATTCTGCAGATCATCAGAAAAATAAAAAAAGGCGAAAAAAAATTGCTCTTTCAGGATGCCTGAACAATCAGAGCGACTCTAAGAAAAAACAATAGTCCGATTCCACACAGGGAGAATAAAATGCCAATTTGTATCGGCGGAATGCACCGCTCCGGAACTTCTTTAATAACCAGGCTTCTGCACTTATCGGGCATGTACCTCGGTCCGGAAGATCGTTTAATGCCTCCCGCGGAAGATAATCCCGAAGGTTTCTGGGAAAATCTGGATTTTGTCAAATTAAACGATCAGATACTGGCGTATCTCGGGGGAGCCTGGGATTGCGCGCCTGATTTTCCCGAAAACTGGTTTCAGCATGAAACGTTTGCCGATTTAAAAGAAAAGGCTTCCAAACTGGCGGAAGATTTTCAGGGACATCCTTTTTGGGGCTGGAAAGATCCCCGTAACACTCTGACTTTTGAATTTTGGGAGAGCCTTGTTCCGAATTTAAAGTTTATTCTCGCCTTACGCGATCCGCTGGAGGTTGCCGGGAGTCTGCACAAACGCAACGGCTTATCCGTGATTCACGGTTTGCGGTTATGGTTCCGCTACAACGAACTTTGGAAAGATCGTCTTAATGATCCGGATGTGCTGGTTGTTCATTACGACGCTTTGCTGTTTAAGCCGGAGAAGCAGTTGCGCCGGATTTTGGATCTGGCTGGAATTGACTTTTCCGAAGAGATTGTTAACAAAGCGCTTTCGGCGGTTCGTCCTGATTTGCGCCATCAGCACCGGAAAAAAATCGGTTTTGAGTATCGCGAACGGTACAAATACGTTTTTGAATTTTATGATGTTTTGTGCGAAAAAGCCGAATTTTCACCGCGGGAAATTCCCGCCGGAGATGCTGCGGTCGTAACGGTCGCCCCGCCAGAAGCAGCTCGGATAAAAACCGCGGAAAAGAGCGAAGCGGTTTATTGCCCGCATCCCGTTTTTGTTGTGGGATGTCACCGTTCGGGCACCAGCGTGCTGGCTCATTCGCTTGCCCGGCATCCGGAAACCTGGCTCGGAGAAGAATCGAATTTTATAGCGCCGATCGCTTATGAGGCGGTAAATGCCTACAAGCTTGGCACCAGCCGCGGAAAGATGCACTGGCTTCCGTCGCAAAACGTCGGTTTTGAAGAATTTATGTTTTTTTTAGGATTAGGGATTAACGCCCTGTACACCGATCGCGCCGAAGGCAAAAGGTGGATTGAACAAACGCCCGAATACACGCTTTCTTTAGATCCGCTTTCTCTGATGTTTCCCGGAGCCGCGTTTGTAAATATTATCCGCGACGGCAGAGAAGTGGTCAATTCCATGATCCACAGCGGATTCGGCGTCGCCTGGGCAAAAGATTTTCAGTTAGCCTGCCAAACGTGGGTACGCTTTGTCAAAGCCGGTCTTGAATTTGAAAAGTCGCGTCCTCAAGCCTTGCAAAGGGTGTATTTTGAATATTTAAAGGCGCAGCCGGAAACGGAATTCCGAAATCTGGCGCAAAAACTGAATCTTGATTTTGAACCGGGAATGGCTGAGTTTTTCGCAAAGGGTCAAACGATTAATTCTTCGTTTTCATCCGGCAAAAAGGCTGCAAAAAAAGATTGGCGAGTTAACTGGACGCGCGAACAAAAGGAAATTTTTGACCGGATTGCGGGCAGGTTATTGCTAGCGCTGGGCTATGAAAAAGATCAAAGCTGGGTGCGGGGAAAAAAGCGCGCCGAAAAGCAGATGCCCTGGCGGGAACATTCGGCAAAAGAAATTTTAAGCGACGCCGAGAAAAAAGTCCGAATAACGCCGGGAAAAGACCTGAGCGAAAAAAAGAAAGGTCCGGGCAGGGTTTCGATTATCATTCCGGTCTTTAATAAATTGGAATTCACACACCGTTGTTTAAAGGCGATCTTAAAAAATACCCGTTATCCCGATTATGAAGTGATTTTTGCGGACAACGGTTCGACGGACGATACAAGATCGTATTTGCAAAATTTGAAGGTTCCCAACATTAAAGCGGTTTTTAACGGACAAAATCTTGGTTATGTGGGAGGTTGTAATTCAGGCGCCCGCCGTGCCACAGGCGATTATCTGCTGTTTTTAAACAACGATACCGAACCGCAACCCGGCTGGCTGGAAAACCTGGTTAAACTGGCTGAGGCGCGTCAGGATTGCGGAGCGGTCGGCGCAAAACTGGTTTATCCCGACGGAAAATTGCAGGAAGCGGGCGGGATTATCTTTTCGGACGGACAGGGCTGGAATTACGGGCGCGGATTCAATCCTGACGATCCGCGGTTTAATTTTGTGCGCGAAACGGATTACTGTTCGGGCGCGGCTCTGATGGTCCGGAAAGACTTGTGGGAGCGTATCGGCGGCTTTGACG
>JAJRSN010000301.1 GCA_024278715.1 Calditrichota bacterium | reverse complement strand
GCGGTTTGCGCCAGATTGACCGCCAATCGTGAATCATCGAATTGACCGTCATAATAAATAATTCCGCCGATCAATCCCTTTTGATCCAGGTTAGGAATAGCCTGCAGGGTTTCTTCTTTTGAGATTTTTTGAGACGCTCCGAAGCCCAGTTTTCCAGCCATCAAATCATAGACTTTCATTCCGATATTGTAAAACGGACCCTCCCACCATTCGTAAATGGGAATGATGAATTCCTGATTTCGCACCAGATGCGGCGCGTTTTGCATAAGTAAGCCGCGTTCGTGAAGGGCTTCGAACACAAGTGAAACATCGCCCTGCGCCAAATAACGCACACCGCCGTGAACCAGTTTGGTACTGCGACTCGACGTTCCCTTGGCAAAGTCCGCCTGTTCAACCAAAAGGGTTTCAAAACCGCGGGTGGCGGCGTCAACGGCAGCGCCCAGACCGGTGGCTCCTCCGCCGATAATAATTACATCCCAAATTTTGTCGGGATCGGATTTCAGTTTTTTCAGCATCAAATCTCTGTTCATAAGCGCTCGCTTTCTGCGGTGGTTATCCCTTTAATTTTTTGATGTACTGCTCAATTTCCAAAAGGTACGAGTTTCGATTTGCCAACTTTCGGATTTCTTCCAGATTTTCGAGAACGGCAATTTCACCGGCTGCAATGATATAATGAGCTTTATCGAAATCGACCCAGGAAAGATCTTTAACGTTCGGATTAATTACCAAATCCGCTTCTCTCAAACGAATTTTTGATAAATGGAACGAAGTAATATCTTCCGCCCGGAAAAGTATTTCGATAATGTTTTGCGGCTCTTTATAAAGTTTGATGCTGCGCGAGACATTCACCGCTAAAACTCTGTCCGCGCCGATTTCTCTGACTTTTCCGGCTGGAACGCTTTCAGAAGCGCTGCCGTCAACAAGCAAATAATCGTCAATTTTGACCGGCGGGAAAATCCCGGGAATGGCGGCGCTTGCCCGTACAATCTCCCGCAAACTTCCTCTGACAAAATTGATTTCTTCGCCCGAAATCAAATCGGTGGCAACCGCCGAAAAATGGATGCTCAGGTCTTCTACGGGTACATCGGGAATTACCTCAAAAATGGCGGATGTGGTTTCTTCGTCAAAATAAGAAAGACGTCCCAACGATTTAATGGCTTGCAAACGGATTTCAATGAAATCGAAGAACTGTTCAAAATAACTTTTGTCGGGTTTTCCGCCGTTCTGATTCAAAGAATCAAATCCTAAATCCTGAAATTTGGGTTGGCTAAGCGTTTCAAAAATAAAATCTTCCACTTTTTGAGCCTCGCCAAAATAAGCGTAAAGCCCGCCTACGATAGCGCCCATACTGCAACCGGTAATGGAGTGGACCGCAACGCGCTCCCGCTCAAGCACTTTAAGAACGCCGATGTGAGCCAGACCCCTGGCGCCACCGCCTCCTAACGCTAAACCTAATTGCGACATGATACCTCGCCGTTTAAGTTACTGCCGTTTTGATTTTATCAATAATACTTATCTTTTGCTATTAGGAACAATTTTTTTTTAAAACAGGACGCAACAAGGCGTGATAAGGTCGTGATGAGTGACAAATAATAAAGGAAAAAAGAAAAAAGAAAAAAGATTAAAGTTCTTTCAAGATTAAAGATAAAAGCGACAAGTGATAGTGATATAGTAACAAGTAACCAGTGCCAAGAACGAGACTCGTAGTTTGGAGAGGCACGCTTAACTAAAAAAGTTTCGAGTAACCAGTGACAAGTTTCAAAGTAAAATTGTACACCAAGCTAAAATGAAGAAGCACGCTTAACCCTTAACGAATATGCGACAAGCGAAATGCGGTACTATTATTTCTTAAAAAGCCTTCGCCATAGTTTTTTCACTATAATCGATTGATTGTTTATCAGAGTTTCGGTAAAAAACCGCCGCGCTTCATCGGAATCGATTCGGTACAGGGCGAGAACAATTTCCGCTTTTAAATAGGGATCGTCGGATTCTTGAAACACTTTTTCAAGGACGTCAACGGCGATTTTTGCTCTGCGCTTTCCCAGCAGCTCGGCTGCCCGCCTTTGGGTAAATCCGTCATGATGACCCAAAGCAAGAATCAATTTTTTATTGTATTGCAGCTTTTGGTAAGCCTCCAAATCATAGCCGCAAAACGGACAAATCTTTGTTTTTGGATAAACTTCTTGCTGACAATTGGGACAAAAGAAAATCATTCGCTTTTCCCGCTTTCGAAATTTGTTCCTTTAACGCCGGCTAAGCGCGCCAGTTCGTATAAAGCGGAAGTAAGCGTTTCCAGGCTCGGGTCTAACCGTTCCGACAACTGAGGATGAACAGAACCGTAACGAACCAGTTTCTTCGCCTTTTCGTCTTCCAAAATCGTCCAAAAATAACTGCTCGTTCCCAATATTGAGGACGAAAACATCTTCTTTTCGGCTTGTAAATGAAAATCTTTTTTTAATCGTCTAATAATCCGAAAGATATTTTCGATGTTATCCGAGATTAGTGATATTTGTTCTTCGGAAAGGTCGATTTCCAAGCGGAAAAGAATTCCTTGGTACGAACGGTGTTTCAAAGTCAATTGAAGATCAAAAAGACGTTCTTCGATTAAACGCAAAGCGATGGTGAGCGATCTTTTTTGAGCGGCGTTAAGCATCGTCTTGTTTTCGGATAGTTTTTTGGGTTCCATCAAATTTTCCTTTTGCCGTTTTTGGACCTTACCGCAGATGGTCGGGAATAACTATTTTTGTAAAAATCGCCATGCCAGGCGCAGCGAGCTTATTTCTTCGGCGCTGACCGATTCTTCGTTAAACCGATAATCGTTTTTACGAATGAATTCGTACAAATTTTCCAGCAGGGTTTCAATTTTCCCTTTTTGCCATTTTGAAAAACGTGATTGAAGATGTTTGTTTTTTAATTGCGGCAGAATTTTCTGAAAGTGCCTGCGGCAAAGTCCCGGGCTGGCGTCCAAAGAAAGCCAGAATTCTTCGGAAGAGAGAAATTGAACAAAAGTGTCAAGCAGATACTTTTCGGTTTCACGGGAGTTCTCGCACAAAAGACAACGGGATTTCGGTTCGGCGCTCAATGTACAAAGCCATATTTCAAGCAAATTCGCTCCGAGAATCGATAACCCGAGCGCATCGCCGTATTCGCAAAAAATCCTTGTATGGTAAACGCACAAGCCCTGTGAATGATTTATCTGACGTCGAAATTCGCCGTCGTTTATCGATTCGTAAAAAATGGATTCGATGAATTTTCGCTCAAACATTCCCAAAAGACTGCAAATAGGACAATCATCTTGTTTTAAGGCATTATTGAATTCAAAATAAAACATATCGTCTTTGAGCTTTATTGATCGGGCTTTTTTCCGCGAATTCAAACGAAACAATTTATGAAAAATCTCTTTCATGATTCATCGCTCGCTTTTTTAAGTAAAATGTTTTTATTCAATAATTCAAAACGTTTTCGGATTTCCGGTGAAACATCCGGGTAAATCGTTGAGTCATGGATTTGGCGATTGTTGCCGGAAAACCGCAAAAAAATGTTGCCGGAGGAAAAGACGAATCGGGGATAAATCTCCGAACAATTTAAATTCAGGAAATTCTTACTTTCGGCAAAAGTCAACCGGT
>JAJRSN010000300.1 GCA_024278715.1 Calditrichota bacterium | reverse complement strand
CCTTCCGGCAATTGAATCGAACCCGTTACATCCGTCGTTCTGAAATAAAACTGCGGACGATAACCGTTGAAAAACGGCGTGTGACGACCGCCTTCTTCTTTCTTTAATACGTAAACCTCTGCCTTAAACTTGGTGTGAGGAGTAATGGAACCCGGTGCAGCTACAACCATGCCGCGCTCCAATTCGTCTTTGTCTATTCCGCGCAGCAGCAAACCGACGTTATCTCCAGCCTGTCCTTCGTCCAATATCTTACGGAACATCTCAACGCCCGTACATACCGTCTTTTTGTGCATACCAAGACCTACGATCTCAACTTCATCGCCAACATGAACCTTGCCGCGCTCTATTCTTCCGGTGCCTACGGTACCGCGACCGGTAATCGAAAATACATCCTCTACCGGCATCAAAAACGGTTTGTCAACGTCGCGCTGAGGCGTGGGAATGTAATTGTCAACCGCTTCCATTAATTCAAAAATACATTTCTGAGCTTCGGGATCATCCGGATTGTTCAAGGCGTTTAAGGCGCTTCCCTTAATAATGGGAACTTCGTCTCCGGGGAAGTCGTACTGCGACAACAATTCGCGCAATTCCAGCTCAACCAATTCAATCAATTCGGGATCATCAACCTGATCGGTTTTATTTAAAAAGACGACAATCGCCGGTACGTTTACCTGACGAGCCAACAAAACGTGTTCGCGCGTTTGAGGCATCGGACCGTCGGCGGCGCTTACCACCAAAATCGCTCCGTCCATCTGCGCCGCGCCGGTGATCATGTTCTTTACATAATCGGCGTGACCAGGACAGTCAACATGCGCGTAATGACGCTTTTCCGTCTCATATTCAACGTGTGCGGTCTGAATTGTGATTCCGCGTTCGCGCTCTTCCGGCGCGTTGTCTATACTATCAAAACTACGAAACTCCGCCTTACCCTGCTTTGCCAAAGCCTGGGTAATGGCTGCCGTCAATGTGGTCTTTCCGTGATCGACGTGACCGATCGTACCTACATTTACGTGCGGCTTCTTACGCTCGAATTTCTCTTTTGCCATTTAAACTTCCTCCGAAAAGATATTTATTTTTATACTGCATCCAATATAAAAAAGCGAGCTCACGACCGGACTTGAACCGGTGACCTCATCCTTACCAAGGATGTGCTCTACCGACTGAGCTACGTGAGCTACTATTTAAAAAAGGGGAAAGCCAGAGCGGGAGACGGGATTCGAACCCGCGACCAACAGCTTGGAAGGCTGTGACTCTAGCCAACTGAGTTACTCCCGCTTATCTCCCCTTTTTATGGGCGCGGTGCTAACATAACCGTATTGGCAGTTAACACTTCTGCTTGAGCTGGCGAGAGGACTTGAACCCCCAACCCGCTGATTACAAATCAGCTGCTCTACCAATTGAGCTACGCCAGCGTCAAGTAAAATTTGCAGTCTTCTAATTTAAATAATTTTTAAAAAATGTCAACACTTAATTTAAAAAAAATTTAATTTTCCTGAAAATTTTTAAACGGCGGCAATATACGAACAGATGCACCTTACTTTCAAATTATTTTTAATTTAACAAAAAAAATATTTTCGGCTTTTCCGCTTTTTACTTTCCGTTAAACGGCTTGCTACCTTAAAAAATAACCGCAAGGGACGAAAGAAGGCGAAAAGAACGCGAATAAAAACCGGTACATAAAATCAGATTCCTGCTTTTTGATATCCGGGTCAGGGAATAAAATTTTTCCCAAGCGCGTTTGTCAAAAGACCCCATAAGCGTACAAACAAAAACAGCGTTTGACGTCGGTAAAAATTGAGCGGCTTCTTCCGGATGGGGGTTTACAAACAACGCCTTGTTGCCGCAATTCCGCACAGAGCGTTTAATTTAATTGCGTATTGGGTTTTGACAACTTATACTTAAAGTATCGGATCGTGAAATTAAGACCGCAATTCATTTTTCTTATATAAAAATTTCGGGGAGATTTGCTATGGACAATCGAAAAATTATTCGTTCATTTAACCGTTTATTTTTAACACTTCTTATTAGCGGATTTCTGACTTTATCCGCCTTTGGGCAGGAAACGCTGGACGAAACCTTAAAGAGTCTTTCCATGGATGCCGCACAAAAATATCTTAATCCCATATCTTCGGCATTCGGCGCTAATTTAAACGGCGGCTGGTTTCATCGCGCACCCAAAAGTAAGATATTAGGTTTTGATTTTGAACTGGGCATTGTCGGCATGGGGGCAAAGTTTCCCACAGACGCCAAATCTTTTTCTACCAGCGGACGGTTTCGCTTTAGTGAAGAAGAGGCAAGACAAATGGTAGCCGGGCAGGGTTTTCCGCAGGAAGCCGAAAACGCTCTGGTCGATCAGATTACAAGCGAATATTACAATGTGACAATTTCCGGAGCTACCATTATCGGCAATCCCGAAGATTACATCACCGTCGGATATCCGGGAAAAACATACTCCTACGAGGGACAAACCTACTCCGTGCCTTCCACAAACATTGTTTTGCCGATCGGGGGATTTAAAGATTTAGCTAACACAAACTGGCTTCCGTTGGGCGCGCCGCAGCTAACTATCGGAACAATTTTCGGGACTCAGGCTACTTTCCGCTATCTGCCCTCCAGAGAATTACAGGAAGGTCTCGGCACCTTTAAATATTTTGGATTCGGAATACAACATAATCCCAAAATCTGGCTGCCGCTTCTTTTACCGGTGGATTTCGCCGTGAGCTTCTTCACCCAAAAGCTGGAAGTCGGTACTCTTCTTACCACAACAACCAACGCTTTCGGAATTAATGTCAGCAGGCAGTTCGGACCGAGAGCTTTAAACTTAACTCCTTATGCGGGCTTTATGCTGGAAAATTCCAAGATGGAAGTCACTTACAATTATGTTGTTCAAACTCCGCAGGGCGCTGTTACCGAAAAAATCGATTTTACTCTGACAGGGGAAAACAGGTCCCGAATAATTCTGGGCATGAATATCCGGTTTGTTCTGGTCAATTTGAACGTGGATTATAATATCGGAAAATATCAGTCAATTACCGCAGGATTGTTTTTAGCCATTTGAGGTCGAACCGGAAAATGATCGGACTTTCATTTATTTGCGCGGAAAATTAAGACAAAAAAATTAAAAATATTTGCTGCGGGATTTTACAAAAATGCCAAAGGGAAAGACAGCGACCGTTTTTCCCTTTGATTTTTATTTCGTCGATGTTTAATCCAAACCGTCGAACAAATCGAGCTGATTCTTGTCTTTTTTCTCTTGTATCTTTTTTTGCCGGGCTTCTTCTTGTTTCTTCGTTTCTTTAATGCGCTGTTCTTCTCTTCGTTTTTTCGCTTTTTCTTGCCGCAATTTTTTCCTCTCAAAAAAAGCCCTTAATTCCAGCGCAAAATCTTCTTCTAAAGAATCAAAATCAATATCTTCCTCTTTTAAAGCGTCAAGGGGAATGACGAATCCGTCCGATGTTTCCACAAATTTAAACAAGTCGGCAATATCATCGCTGCAAAACCGGGTATCGTTGTTACTGATATTCAGAGTTTTTTCGATAAGTGAAGCCTTATTCCCAACCGTCGTAGGTTTAACACCAAAAAATTCTCTTATTTTCTTTGCCGAAATATGATCTTCCGCTTGCGTGTCGAACAGGAAATTCAATCGTGCAATAAGATGAATTATTGAAGCCGCCCAGATTTCCGCCTTTCCTCGTTCAATGTTAAGACTTTTGTATTCGGAAATCTCATTTAAAAGATTGAACGCATAACCCTCGTATTGAGCATTTAAATTTTCCTTACAAAACCGCCGGATATTTTCACCGATTTCCAGTAGTCTTTCTTCTTTTGACGATGCTGCCATAAAACGCACCTCTTTTTGACTAAAACCCAAAATACTTTCCTCATCTTTAAATCAAACTTTTCTTTTAAAAATCTTTATCGAAATTCGATCCCGAATTTGACAAAGCGGAAAATAACTCTTAAATTTCCAAACTTTCAATTAATAATAAAAAAACAGGAGAAAATCAAATTATGGCTCATCATAAGTCGGCAAAAAAACGGATTCGTACGGAATTGAAAGCTCGTTTGCGCAATCGTCATTACAAACGTGAGGTGAAGCTTGCCATTAAATCTGTTTTGGAGACAGAGAGCAAAGCAGAAGCCGCGGAAAAATATAAGACCACGACCTCTCTTTTAGATAAGTTGGCGGCTAAAGGCGTTATTCATAAAAACAAAGCGGCTAACAAAAAAGCAAAATTGGCTCGTTATCTGAATTCACTTTCGTAAAGGCAGTAAAGAAAGATAGGGTAGCCGCCCTATCTTCTTTACCCTGTCCCAAAAAAATTAATGAATAATCGGTTATCAACTTTATCACTGAAAAGCTTAAATAATTCAAACAGATTATTTTTTTGAAAATAAATAAGATTTTTCTCTTCAGTACGAACATTTTAATATTTTCTGCCTGCTGTTGCTTTCAGCATTCTGCTTTCTGATAATATGTTCTCTTTTTTCTTACCTGTTACTCATCACGCGTAACGTCTTTGTCGCGAATTCGTTAAGCGTTAAGCGTATAAGCGTTAACCGTACCTCTCCGACTCATTTATCACGACAGAATGTAGTTACGGCTTTCCGCATTCTGCTTTCTGATAGCTTTTTGTCTTTTGTCTTTTGTCTTTTTTCCTTACCTGTCACGCATTACGCATCACGACTTTTTCCTTTGACTATCGCTGAAAAGATATTTGTAAATCTGCTCGTAGTCTTTCACAAAAATAAGCTCAAACCCACTTAACAGCTCTTTACTCATATCGCGGATATCCGGTTTGTTTTCCGCTGGTAAAATAATGCGTTTAATTCCGTGCCTTCTGGCAGCCATTAACTTTTCCTGCAGACCGCCCACAGCCAGCACTTTTCCTCTTAGGGTAATTTCGCCGGTCATCGCCAGATCCGCCGGTAAGGGTTGTTTTTTAAGCGCGGAGATCAAACCGCTGGTCAAAGTAACGCCAGCCGAGGGGCCCTCTTTGGGAACGGCGCCTTCCGGGAGATGGATATGGATTTCGTATTTGGAAGTAAAGTTTTGATCTATTTTAAATTTTCGGTAGCGGGAGCGGATGTAATCCACAGCGATCATTGCCGATTCCTGCATTACCTCGCCAAGTTTCCCGGTGAGGGTAAGCTTATCTTTTCCTGGGATCAGGTTCACTTCTACCCGCAAAAGATCTCCGCCAAACGGCGTCCAGGCTAAACCGGTGGCAACGCCCACCTCTTTTCTGCCTTTTAACTTGCTGGAAATATATTTGGGTTCTCCCAAAAAACGGGAAAGATTTCGTTTGGTCGTCACAATCTTTTTCTGACGTCCGGATTTGGAAAGCGTAATTACAGACTGACGGCAGATTTTACTGATTTCCCGCTCCAAATTTCTGACGCCGGCTTCCAGGGTGTAGTTAATAATAATTTCATTCAAAGCCTCGTCGGTAATTTCCAGTTCATCCGGTTTTAATCCGTTGAGCTCCAACTGTTTGGGAATTAAATATTGTTTGGCAATGGCAATTTTTTCATAATCCAGATAACCTGGTAATTCTATCACTTCCATGCGGTCTAAGAGCGGTTCGGGAATGGCGTCGGGATTGTTTGCCGTAACCACAAAAAAGACTTTGGAAAGATCGTATTCCACTTCCAGATAGTGATCGATAAACGAATGGTTCTGTTCCGGATCGAGAACTTCCAACAACGCCGAGGCTGGATCGCCGTGATAATCGCTGTTGATCTTATCCACTTCATCTAGTAAAAATACCGGATTAATGGTGCCGGCTTTTTTCATGCCCTGTAAAATTTTTCCCGGCATGGAACCGATATAGGTACGGCGGTGACCGCGAATTTCAGCCTCGTCGTGAATACCGCCGAGAGAAATACGAACAAAATTTCGTCCCAGCGCCCGGGCGATGGATCGACCCAAAGACGTTTTACCGACTCCCGGAGGGCCCGCCAGACAAAGAATAGGTCCTTTCATCTGCTTTACGCGCTGCAAAACGGCAATATGTTCCAAAATGCGTTTTTTGGGCTTATCCAGACCGTAGTGATCTTCGTTTAAAATCTTTTGAGCCCTCTCAATGCTGATTTCATCCTGAGTTTGTTTATTCCACGGTAAATTTAAAATCCACTCGAGGAAGGTGCGAATTACATTGTATTCCGGAGAAAGAGGCGGAATTTTTGCCAATCGTTCCAGCTCTTCTTCAACCTTAGTCCGCGCCTCGTCGGATAATTCTTTCTGTTTGAATTTATTCTTCAAAATCCATACATCGCTGCCTTCTTCCGCTTCTTCGCCGAGTTCTTCGCGAATAACCCGCAACTGTTCCTGCAGAAAATAATTTCGCTGCGATTTAACCATCTGATCGCGTACTTTTACATCCAATTCCGATTTGAGATTCAGGATGTTGTTTTCGTGATTCAAAATATCCAATAAAAGATAGAGCCTTTTAAGGATGCTCCATTGTTCGAGAACTTTTTGTTTTTGTTCCAATTTTAATTCTAAATAACTGGCGATGAAATCCGTAACTTTTTCGAGATCGTCAATCTGCGTAACGGAAAGGATAAGCTCTTCCGGAAGCTCGTCGTTTAATTTTACATAGGTTTTGAAAAGAGAGATCAATTCCCGGCGCAGCGCTTCAATTTTATCGTCGTATTTCACCGAGCTGTAGGGAATTTCGACGATCGCCTTAATAACGCGCCTGCTTTTTTTATAACGAATAACTTTGCCGCGGACAATGCCCTCGACTAACACTTTTAGCAGTCCGTTGGGCAAACGGACAATTTGCAGCACCCGCGCCATAACACCAAATCTGAACAACTCGCGGGCGGTAATCTCCTCGATGGTAGGATCTTTCTGGGCGACCAGAAAAATTAATTTGTCGGCTTTCATCACCTGCTCTACGGATTCAATGGAATTGGGTCTGCCCACAATCAACGGCACAACCATGTGCGGGAAAAAGACCAAATCTTTTAAAGGTAAAACATTTAATGTATAACGTTTTGTCAAATCAATTTCAAAAATTTCCGATTCTTGCATTTTACCACCTTTAATTCTTTTTAAAGCAAAAAAAAGCGGAGCAAAGCCCCGCTGGATATTCGGTTCAGGATGTTTCAGGCGCTTCGCTTACTTTTTGCAAACTCGTAAACAGGATCCTTTTTCTCGGTAACCACTTTTTCGGTAATCGTAATCGCCTTTAATCCGGACATGGAAGGCGCTTTAAACATGATTTCCAACATCAAATCTTCCATGATGGATCTAAGCGAACGCGCTCCCGTTTTGTGCTTCATGGCTCGTTTTACTAACGCCCTTAAAGCGCTCTCTTCAAAATGGAGATCGATTCCCTCCATTTTCATCAACTGCTTGTACTGTTTAACCAAAGCGTTTTTAGGTTTGGTGAGAATGGTGTAAAGAGTCTTTTCATCGATTTCATTAAGCGTGCCGATAACTGGCAAACGTCCGATTAATTCCGGGATCAATCCGTATTGCAAAAGGTCTTCCGGCTCAACCATACGGTACAGCTCGCTGCGGCTGAGCGAATGGGTGTGACTCAATGTTTTTTCGAAACCGATGTGCTTTTCCCCGATACGGCGCAAAATTATGTCTTCCAAACCTTCGAATGCACCGCCGCAAATAAACAAAATATTTTTGGTATTGATGCTCACAAGATTTTGCTCGGGATGTTTGCGCCCGCCCTTTGGCGGAATACTGGAGACAGTGCCTTCCAGTATTTTCAGGAGAGCCTGCTGCACACCTTCGCCCGACACGTCGCGGGTGATAGAAGGATTTCCGTCTTTTCGTGAAATTTTGTCGATTTCGTCGATGTAAATAATACCCCGCTCCGTTTGCTGAACATTGTAATTAGCAGCCTGGTACAACCTTACCAGAATATTCTCCACGTCTTCGCCGACATAACCCGCTTCGGTAAGCACAGTTGCATCGGCAATGGCAAACGGCACCTGCAGAATTTTAGCCAGGGTTTGAGCCAGCAATGTTTTACCCGTGCCCGTGGGACCGATCAGCAGAATATTGCTCTTTTCTATTTCCACATCGTTAGCTTCAACAAAGTGATTGATGCGTTTGTAATGGTTATAAACCGCCACCGATAAAATTTGCTTTGCTCTTTCCTGCCCGATAACATATTTATCAAGTTCTTCTTTTATTTTATTGGGCGGAATAAGCTTTTGCTTTTCCTGAATAGAGGCTTGTTTTCTGTGACGGGCGATAATCTCATTCGCGCTTTGCACACAATAATTGCAAATATGAACGTCCGGTCCCGAGATAAGACTTTCAACCTCTTCGGCTGCTCTGCCGCAAAAAGAACAGCGGAAAATCGGACTGCGAAAATTCTTATTACTCATTTGCTTTTTCCTTTTGCTCCCTCGGTTTTACGGGAACTTAATACTTTGTCAATAATTCCGTACTCAAGGGCTTCTTTAGGGGACATGAAATAGTTGCGATCGGTATCTTTTTCGATCTGCTCAACCGGATTACCGGTAATATCCGCCAGAATTTTATTAAGGGTGTTTTTAATACGCATAATTTCATTGGCGGCAATGGCAATATCCGAAGCCTGACCCTCTGCGCCGCCCAACGGCTGATGGATCATTATCCGGGCATGCGGCAAAGCATAGCGTTTGCCTTTGGTTCCGGCAGCCAGCAAAATAGCAGCCATGCTTGCAGCCTG
>JAJRSN010000299.1 GCA_024278715.1 Calditrichota bacterium | reverse complement strand
GTGTTTCCAGTAAAGCCCGCCGATAATCACCGCTCCTGATCCGCCGACAAAAAGAGCCGCCGTGACCGCCCAGAACATGTTGATGTATTGCGTTTGCTTAAACCACAAGCTGAAAAAGAAAATAAATACCGCCACACCGAGAATGGAAAGACGTAAAATGCGAATGTGCTGTTTGGGCGAAAGGGGTTTCTCTTTTCTTAACGGCAGCAGAACGTCCTGAATAAAGATACTTCCCCAGGAGTGAAGATAGGTATCGTGCGTGCTGATAAAGGCGGCTAACATCACCGCCGCAAAAGCCCCCAAAAGTCCGGGCGGAAGAAAAGCGGACATAACCACCGGAACCCTCATCTGACTCTGCACCGCCTTGCTATCGATTCCGTTAAGAACCGATTGAACGGCATTTGCCTGAGTTGAAAAATCGGGATGATGCATAACCACGTAAGCGAAAATCGGAATAATCAGCATAAAAAGCAATTGCGGTATTCCCCTCCAGTTGGAAAGCACCTGTCCCATTTTGGCTTCGTGAGCAGTTCGCGCCGAACTGTTGTAACCCTGCGTTCCCTGCCAAGACAATTTGTTGTAAAAAACGCCGACCACGCCGATCAAAAAGTACCACAGATTAAAATCTTCGGCTTGACTGGTTTTATAGGGATTAATTTTTGACGCGTTCGCCGGAGCGTTTAGCAAGCCCTGAAACAGTTGATCGTAAGAGATCAACTTTAAAAAGAAGATCACAATAACCACAAAGACCGCGCTTACGAAAATTCCCTGCAAAAAATCGGTTACGATTACAGCGATTTGTCCGCCGGTAAAAACAAAGAAAATGGCGAGCGATAGCAGCAGGAACATTGTGACCGCGTAGGTGGAAAGTTCAATTCCCAAAAACTCAAATGTTTTGGGCAGTCCGGCAAAATAGATGAAAAATCGCGCTCCGACCGAGGGAAAAATTCCGAAATTAAGAATTCCGGCTACAAAAGCCAGCATTCCCGCAAACACGCGGAATTTTCGGCTGTAGCGCATTTCAAAAAACTGAGCCATGGTCAAAGCGCGCGTTTCCCGAAAACGATAAATAACCCAGCCGGAAACCGTAATAATCAGCAGAAACACAGACATGGTTAACTGCCACCAGTACATTATGAAACCGGCTTTGTAATTCATCTCAAAATTGGCGATTACCGTAATCGCGCCGAGCATGGCAATTCCTTCAGCCATGGAAACCAGATAGCGCCCCGCCGATCTTCCGGCTGATAAAAAATCGGCTACCGACTGCATGTATTTTTTGGTTACCATCACACCCATGATCATAATTATCAGAAGCGAAAGTACAATTCCCCAATCATACCAGGTAAAATTCAAATCCGTTCCTCCTATTTTTCAGCCGTCGAACTTCTTTCCACAGACCTGAATCGGCTGTAAGATGCACAGAAAACCGTTTAGTTTCAAACTATTTTTTAAAGCGTTTTTGCCATACTTTTCCGTCCTGCCGGATGCTCCAGGCGCGGCTTCCGTCTTCGGAAAAAATAGTAGCCTCAAAAAAACTGGAAGTGGTTTCGATTTTGGGCGGCAAGACGAAATTTTTCAGATCAAACATTCTTAATCCCAATTCCTGCGCACTTTTGGCAAAATGTCCGTATTTTTGACGGTAATCTTTTTGGGCGTAATACAGCTCGAACAACGCCCATTTAACGTCTTCATCGGGATTCCGTTTAAACGAATCTTTGCCCTGTCCGGCGACTTTTTCTGAAAACTGGACAAAGCCCCACATTTCGGGATAGTGCATGGCAATCAATCCCTGCGGCGACCAGACCCAGTTATCCTCGGGAAAGGGTTTGCCAGTTTTGGGATCGATCTTTTTTTGATATTTTCCGTTCACGATTTCAACCTGCCATTCCACTCTGGAAAAATTCACCCGCCATTGATCGCCCGCTTTCGGCGGCGCCGGTCGATGAGCGCATTCTTTTAACACTTCCCAGGGAATGGCTACTTCCGCCTGCCATCCTTTGTCCCTGTCCGAAGGATCGTTGAGGGTTCCGTCAACCCACACGGCTCTTTTAATTCCTTTGATATCCCAGGCGTTAACCGCGCAGTTTCCGTCGCGGTAGGGTTTGGTAAGCAGTAAATCCCAAAAAGTATTCAGAGCGTTCATTTCGAATTCATAATACTCGTGCGTATCACCGTCGGGATCAATAAAAATCTCGAAATCATTATCGTAAAAAATAATCGTGTCGCGTTTGATCAAGCTGCCCCACACATGCGGCTCTTCCATTTCGGCGGCGAAATAAAAATACCGATCGTCCCACAACATTTTTGCCCGGGTTTTAAAACGGGGCAGCGGTTTTAACGATCCTTCGATATCGACAAAATAATCCGTCCATTGCGCATTTTTCCAGTCGGGTTCGTTCAATTTTCCGTCAATGGCAAGCGTCTGCGAAGCGCGGTAACAAACATACCGCTTGGGATTAAAAGGAATTTTCGGTCGCGGAAAAGAATCCTGCCCGATAGCGCTACTCGCAAAAACTACGATTAAAGGGAAAAGCAAATAATAAAAAAAACGAGCTTTATTCATGCGGCTTTCTCCTATTCTTTTTCGATTTTTTTAAGGAATTGAAATTGATAGGCGAATTCCCATTTTTCACCCCGCTTCAGAACAACGGGCTTTGTCTGAATTTCCAGATTCAACTGCATTTGCTGAGGAACCCACCAAGTTCTCAAAGTTTCGGCTTTTTCGGGATCGTACGTTTCCAAAAGTCCGAACCGCTTTTGATGATTAAAGAAGGCGTGAAATCCGCCCTCGACGCCTTGTTTTAAAAGCGCGGCATCCGGTCCGCGATCCTGAAATAGTCCCCGATTGTAAATTTTCAATATTCCGTCTTGTTTGACATAAGCGCCGATTACCCTGTGATCTTCGGAATCGGACCCAATATAAAACTCGGGATGAACCACAATCTGGTAGGTGTTCGGTTTTTTGTCGTAATGGATAAATCGGGTCAGACAACGAATGATCCGGGGATTCCCGGGATCAAACCCTATTTCGCGGATGTACTCGGCTCCGTTGCTCAGTTTTCGTTTCAGGCGCACCGTTTCCCCGTTTCCTTCTGCGGTGACTGCGCCCGGCTGCGCCTCGAAATCGGTCGCCTCGCCAAACCATTCTTCAAACGTGCCGTAACGCAGGTTGGCGTTGTAAGCCACAAGAAAATTGATTTTCTCCGGCTTGTAAGTCATTTCCAGAAATTTACCGTTGTCGGCGGAATTAATCACAATTCTCCAAAACTCGTTTTCCAGAACATTGACCGGTATTCCCTCCTGATATTGGGTTCGCAATATTTTTTCAAAATCTTTCAATTTGGTGCGCTCGTCGGGCATGGTAAGTTTATACGTTTTTGCCAGACGAAGATAGGTTTCCACGGGATTCGGGTATTCCCGGGGATACAGCCGTTTTAATTTACCCTCCCGAACCTCAAACTCCGCTCCGGCTTCCAGTAAAGTACGATAACCGCTAATTGAAATTTTTTCCACCCGCTTTCTGACGGTATCGTTTTCGGCAAGGGCTAAAGCGCGCTTAAAAATCTTTAGAATTTTTAGCGCAGCCTGACGATCCAGTCCCAGTTGTTTTGGCGTGGCAAAACAATCGGGATGAACACCCTTTTGTTCGGCATTTTGCCTTACATATTCCAGATATTCGATAATCGCCGGAGCAGCCTTTCCGTAATGCAGGCGGCAAAACTCTTTTGCTTCTTCCCAGCTATTCAGCGCCGGATTCCAGAGGGTGCGCGCAATCACGTAAACCCGCAAATCGCTCAAATCTCCGGATGTGCTGCCGCCGTGAGCCTGCGCAAACACTCCTTTTACGCCGTGATCCGCGTAAAACTTAAAGTTTTTGCCAATTGTCTTTAAGTTGGGAAACGGAAGATCATAGTAGCGGAAATCGGTCATGTAGGTCCACACAAACAATTGATCCGTTTTTTCGGACCATCCGTTAAGATCGTTCAAAAAACCGCGGTTCTTCGGACAGTCCGGATCGTCGATGGCGTGCAGACGACAGGATTCGATATCCGC
>JAJRSN010000298.1 GCA_024278715.1 Calditrichota bacterium | reverse complement strand
TTTAATCTTTTGTCTTGCCCATCACGCGTCACGTCCTTGTTACTTCACGTTAAGCGTTAAACGGGCGAGAGATACTGGTCACTTGTTACTCGTTACTATATCACTTGTCGCTTTAATCTTTAATCTTGAAAGAACTTTAATCTTTTTTATTTTTCTTACTAATCACCCATTACGCGTTACGCATCACGTCCTTGTTACTCGTTACTTGTTACTTGCTCTTCAACTTAATACTTATTGAGTGAATTTAAGAGCTTTTTTGCTTCTTTGTTGTCGGGGTTAAAAGCTAAAACTCTGCGAATAAGATTGGCTGCCTTGCCGTAATTTCCCTGAGCCTCAAAAACTTTTGCCAGGGTCAAATTGCTTTGGGTATCGTTCGGATTTTTCTGCAATTTTTCTTCCAGTTCTTTTTTGAATTTGCTCAAAAGATTAAGATAACGATGCTCGGGTCCCAAAGTTGGGTGGCGGACAATGTAGGCGGGGTCCAAATAAAAGATTTTGCGGTATTGCTCCACTGCCAGGTCTTTTTGACCGGTTTGGGTGTAAAGCTCGGCTAATTTTAAATATACGCGAACAAGGGTGCTATCGTGCTGCAAAGTTAAAATGTAATATTTCTCTGCCAGATCATAATTTCCCATTTCATGGTAGGTAAGCCCCAGATTAAAAATAGCTTCCTTAAAATTGGGTCTGTATCTGACGGCATTGGTAAAGGCGATAGCCATGTCCAGATAAACCTGCTTTTTCTTGATAGGATCCATCGTAAATCTGGAATTACTACCGCCCGGGTTTTTGGCGTTTGCTCCGTCGTCGGTTCCGTTAAGCAGTTCCAGAAAGGCTTCGATCAATTCTTCGATCACCGCTTGTTTGTAAATAGTTAAACCCTTCAAAAAATAGGCGATGGGATTATCCGGTTGCAGATCGATAGCTTTGTTTAATTCGTTTAAGGCGTTATAAAAAATTTGAGATCGATAGTAGGAGTCGCCCAATTTAAGATGATAATCGGGGTTTTTGGCATCCAGTTCTGTTGCCGAACGATAAAATTCGATCGCTTTTTTATAGAAGCCCTGATTATAATAAATATTGCCCAATTCATAAAAGATCGGCGCGTATTCGGGATTTATCTTACTTGCTTCGTTTAAAGCTTCTTCTGCATCTTTATATTTTTTTAATTTGATGTTAACCCTTCCGATATAGTAAAAGGCTTTGTAATCGTTCGGATTGAGTTCGGTAACACGCTGAAAGTTTGCCAGAGCTTCGTCATATCTGTTCTTCTTAAAATATATTAATCCCCGCCCGAAGTACGGTTTGGAAAAGTTCGGCAAAGCCTGAATCACTTTGTCGAATTGAGCGAGCGCGTCTTCCAGTTTGCCGGAATTAAAATAGACAATTCCCAAATTGTAGTAGGCTTCCCAAAATTTCGGGTCTTTCTGAATGGCTTTCTTAAAAAGACCTGTAACAACCTCGAACCGCGGATTGGGTTTGTTATTTTCCATGTAAGCCCTAATGAAAGATTCAAAGGCGCTTACGGAATTGGTTAAGGTAAACGACAACAACCTTTTTTCCGATTCGCTTACGGGAATTCCGGCAAGATTAACCAATTGATCGATGATCTGATTGCCCACGTCAAAGAATTTGGACAACGGTTCACGGATTTGGGTGCTTAAAATAGGCGTACCGTTATAGGCGTTGCTGTAAAGAATCTTTAAATTCAACGATCCGTTTTCCACAACATAAGAGCCGGATACGGTGACTTCCACTTTGCCGTATTGCCCGATATGATAAATCATCCGTTCGGTCGGAGGGGTTTTCCCGAATCCGATTTCATCGAGCACTTTTTGAAAGACCTTTTTTTCGGGGACGTAAAAACCCGACAGCACGCTGAGTTTATTACGCAGATAGTACTCGAGCCCATAAGAAACCCAATCGTATTTCGGATTAGGTTTTTCGTTTATAAAAGGAATTAAACCAACTTTTCTTTTATCCTGAGCCCAAAGCGCGCTCACAGTTAGCAAGAAAATCAGCAGGTATTTACTAATATTGTACATCATATCAACTTTTAATATTTCGACTGTCTTATTTACTTTACTATGTCATTATTATGTTTTCGGCAGGATTTTAATCTAATTTAATTCAATATTTAAAGTTCCTTGTCATTTATGAATTTTTATTAAATTTAACGCCGTTTAATGTAACAATTATTCTCCAATTTAGTAAAAAATCATCAAATGAAAAAATGGTAAAAAAATGACCATTAAATTTTGCATTTTAGTAAGACAATTACCGCCAAATACGCCTCCTAAATTTTGCGTTTTACAAGTTAAAAGCCGTAAAACTTTTTTGTAAGATAATAAATAAATCAGGATTTTGCACATTTTCCACTATTGATTCAGTGAAAAAATTAAGGTTGAAAACGATTTCTTGAAAAATTCATTGAAATCCCGATCAGCAGACAGCTTGTCAACAAAAAAGAGCCTCCGTAGCTTAAAAAGGGCAAAGGCAATCCCGTAACGGGCGCCAGTCCGATGGTCATACTAATATTGACGAGCGTGTGGAAGAACAGGATAGTCGTAAAACCGATAAGAGCTAATCGCGAAAATGACGACTTAACCTGATTGGATAGATAGAGCATGTATAGAAACAAAAAAAGAAAAGTCGTCAATACGATAAAAATACCGATAAATCCTCGTTCTTCGCCGAGTACGGAAAAGATAAAATCGGTATGATGCGCCGGCAAAAAGTTTAATTGCGACTGCGAACCTTGCAAATATCCTTTACCCCAAACGCCCCCGGAACCGATAGCCACCTTGCTTTGGATGATTTGATATCCCGCGCCTTGCGGATCCTTTTCCGGTTGCAAAAAAGTGAGTATCCGTTGTTTTTGGTACTCCCGCAAAGAATTCCATAAAACGGGCATTAAACTGCCCACCAAAATATGTTGCAGAAAAACCAGAATCTTAAGATACAGTTTTTGTCTGGCAAAGATTAAGATGATTGTAATAATTAAAATCCAGACCATATAAGCGTAAAGATTGAATGAAACCACCATGGTAATTACCGGGGGAACCAGAACGAACAATACAAACCATGAAATTCCGGCAAAATAGAGCATGGGAATTATCAGAGCCAAAAATACAAGGGAAGTGCCGAGATCGGGTTGTTTGGCAATCAGAATAAAGGGAATTAAAATCATTAGGAAAACAACCGTAAGATTGGATATATGGTTGATGTTGCGTCTGTTTCGGGAGAGGTATCGGGCAACGGCTAAGACGGTGGTTATTTTGGCAAATTCGGATGGTTGAATTTTGACAGCGCCCAAAGAGAGCCATCTTTCGGCGCCGTACCCTCGTATTCCGATGAATAGCACGAGAATCAACAGCAGCAAAGAAACACCGTACAGCAGATAACTAAGATCAAAAATAACTTTGTACGGCACAAAGGTAACGGCAAAAATCAATACAACCCCGATAACGGCATAAAATAATTGGCGCGAAAAATAGTTCTGAGAGGAAGCCTGCGTTATGTGCGTTGCGCTGTAAACGGTAAAGAGCCCGGTAATTATCAGAAAAATAACAGGCAATAACAGAGCGAAATCAATTTGTTTGAAAATATTTTGAAAGCGGTACATACTATTCCGTCCCGGGTTGATTTAAAATTGGCAACGGACTCAGACTATCCAAGGGAACCGATTGAATGGGATTAATAGCCGGTTCAACCTGTAATGAGTCTTTTTTTATCACAGGACGCGGGATCAATTTATGATAAAAATACATTTCCAGAAATTTTCTGCCGATCGGCGCAGCCACGCCGCCGCCGCTGCCGGCATTTTCGACCATAACCGCAATGGCTACTTCCGGATGATAATAGGGAGCAAAAGCCATAAACCAGGCATGGGGATCGCCGTGGGGATTTTGCGCGGTGCCCGTTTTGCCCGCCATGTCTATTCCCGGCACTTTACCGAGCCAGCCGGTTCCCCCGTTAACAACCTGGTGCATTCCTTCCCGAACAACGTCAAATACCTCGCTGGAGACGCCGACTACATATTTTGACTGAATCGGAAAATAAATTGTTTTTTGGGTTTGATAATTATATATGTGATCGACAAGATGCGGACGATGATACAAACCGCGGTTGGCAAGAATCATGGCAAATTGAGCTATTTGCAGAGGGGTTGTCAAAAGCTCGCCCTGCCCGATGGCTAAATTGGCAAGATTGCCTTTTGTCCAGCCGTTTTCACCATAAATTTTATTAAAGTATTCGATGGTCGGGATAAGACCGGGATTTTCATTCGGAAGATCGATCCCTGTTCGTTTTCCGAACCCCAGCAATTTACTGTATTTTGACCACGTTTTAAGTCCGATTTTCAAGCCGAGCTTGGAAAAATAGACATTGCAACTGTTTTTAATGGCGCCGTACAAATCTAACCATCCGTGCCCGTCGATTTTCCAGCAGCGGATGATTCTTCTGCCTAATCTAAAATATCCCGGGCAATAGGCTTCCCATGCCGGAGTGATAATCCCGTCCTGTAAGGCGGCAATGGCAGTCACAATTTTGTAAGTGGAGCCTGGCGGGTAGGCGCTTTGAATGGATCGACCGTAAAGAGGATGACTTTCGTCCTGAAGCAGAGTCCTCCAGATTTCCGGATCGATTTTGCCGCTCAACAAACGAATATCATAGTCCGGGTTGCTTACCATTGCCAGAATTCCGCCGCTTCGCACATCTATTGCCACCAAAGAGCCCCGTTTGTCTTCCATCAACGATTCGGCAAACTTTTGCAGATCGTAATCAAGCGTCAAATAAAGATCGCTGCCGTGGATTGGAGGTTCGTTCAGTTGAGGATTGAAATCGCCCAACTCTTTGCCGCTTGCATCCACACGAATATAACGGATGCCTTTGGTGCCGCGCAGGTCCGTATCGTAATAGCGTTCCAAGCCGGCTTTCCCGATCATGTCGCCCAGTTCGTAGCGCGGATCGCGTTCCTGATCCTTTTGATTCACTTCTCCGATGTAGCCGAAAATATGAGGGGAATTAACGTCTTTGGGATAATATCGTTTTGAATCCAGAATGATATCCAATCCGGGTAAAAAATACTGATTTTCGGCAAGGTAGATTAATTTCTTCTTTTCGATGTCGCGGGCTATAATCACCGGACGAAACCGCGGAGCGCTTCTTAGCCGGTAAATAATATTTTTAACCGGAATATTAAAATAATCGGCAATCTTTTTAATAGTTTCTTTTGTGGTGTGCGCTGGTATCAGGGCGGCGGAAAAGGCGGGACGGTTATCAACCAAAAGGTTGTTTTTGCTGTCATAAATAAGACCGCGAACCGGATTCAATTTGACCTGCCTGATTACATTATGCAAAGAAAGTTGCAGATAATATTCCCGCTGCAAAACCTGCAGATTAAAAAAACCCAGAACGAGTATCGTAAAACTGAAAATAATAAAAGAAGAAAAAATGATTAACCGTTTTGTCCTGAATGATCGATCCCAATAATTCATATCATTCACTAAAATAGTTTCTGGTAAAAAATGAAATGATCAATAAAGAAATCGTTGTGTAAATAGTATTGGGCAAAGCTCTGGAAAACAGCAAAAACTGAAACGAAAACTCAGACTTGAACTGAAAAAGTCCGTAAAAAACCACTTCGTGTATCAAAATAAAAATAATGAACCACAGATCAAGGCTTATGTTTTTAACGGTTTGACCGTGGAATTTACCGGCTAAATATCCGCTGATCGCTTTGGGCATGGCGGAAATACCCAGCGGCAGTCCGGTAATGGCATCCTGAAGCAGTCCCAAAAAAAATCCCGCGCTGCTTCCTTTAATGCCTCCGAATCGTTTAGCCATCAAAAGCACAATAACCAAAACAAAATCGGGCTGCCATAATCTTATGGAAATCAACGGAGCTAAAAGAGCCTGAGCCAGCAGACTGCCTACTCCGAAAAATAACATGATTACCAGAAAAAATTTAGTTTCCTGATTTATCAACTTCCGACTCCCTGTCCACGATGAACACTTCTTCCAGAGCGCTGAAATTAACGCTTGGTTTTACATAAATAGTCTGGAACAAATTGCTGGGATCCTTTTTGATTATTGTGACAACGCCTACTTTAATATTGGGCGGATAAATTTGACTCAACCCCGAGGTGAATACGATATCCCCGGTTTTTATTTCGATGGTATTGGGAATATATTTTAACATCAGCCCTTCGGCTCCGTCCCAGGCTACTATTCCCACTTCGCGATTCCTTTGAATTCTTACGCTTACTTTGCTGCTGGGGTCC
>JAJRSN010000297.1 GCA_024278715.1 Calditrichota bacterium | reverse complement strand
GCCTGCAGCAAAGAAGAGACAAAATCCGCGATTTTAATTCCGTAATTCCGGCGATCGTCAAAATAATCGGTGCGGGCTTTTTTTTCGCGGCTTGCGGCAAGGAAGGTAAAAACAGAGGCAACGCCAAAGCCGGCAAGACTTAACATCGCTTCTAAAAGAAGGTTTTGTCGGTATAAATACAGAATGATAAAAACCGAAACCGCAGCGCCGACGGCAATCAATCTTAGTCTTTTTTTGCGGGCGGTTGTTTTTTTCCATTTGGATAAAAGTTTTTTGTTTGTATCCGTTTCCAGATAGCCAATGAATGATGAAAAACCGGAAATATTCGTAAAACCCGGTATTTGTTCAATCGATTTGATTTCTCTGGCGCCAATGTTTTCCATAAAAAATCCTTTAACCGTTTTTTGCCGTCTGCGGCGTTGGATTTCCTTTATATTGATCTTAAATATTTAAGCGGGAAAACGTTAACACAAATCGGTCAAATATTATAACAAATAGTACAAAATACTTATTTAATCAGATCGGAGGGCAGTTTTCCTAATTCTTTCTGAAAACATTTGGTAAAATAAGGCAGGCTGTTAAATCCGCAGGCAAAAGCCGCTTCGGATACGTTGGTTCCTTCTTCGATAATGCTTTTTGCCGCTTTTTGAAGGCGAAAAGAGCGGATAAATTCGTTAGGAGATCTATTAAACAGTACCGTCATTTTTCTTCTTAGCTGGCTGGGACTCATAGCGTTTGCCGAGCTGAAAAATTCAACGTTAAATTCCGGATGGGTGTAATTTTTTTCTACGATATCGTAAACCCGTTCAATAAACTGTTTGTCGAACTTGGTCAACCCGTTTAGTATTTTTATTTTAGTGGAACCGGAGGCAAGAAGAGAATCGGATATCTTTGACCAAATTCTTTTTCGCAAGTCGATTAAATTACGTATTCGCGTAATCAATTCTTTTGAATTGAAGGGTTTTGTAATATAATCGTCCGCGCCTATTTCCAGCCCTTCAATTTTATCATCCAGCGCGGCTTTAGCCGTAAGCAATATAACCGGAATATGGCTGGTAATTTCACTAGACCTTATTTGTCTGCAAACTTCAAAGCCGTCCATCGCCGGCATCATCACGTCGCTTAAAACAAGATCCGGCATAACCTCTTTTGTTTTTTCAATTCCCTGTAGTCCATCCGCGCAGGCTACCACCTGAAAATCCTCTTCCAGACTTTGAAGAATGAAATTTCTCATATCGGAATTATCTTCAATCAACACCACCAGCGATTTGCTTTGTCTTAAAAGCTGAGGATTGACGATATTTTCCGCACTATTTAAGAAGTCGGGCGGGTAAGCGTCCGCAACAATAGCCGGGTCGATTATTTCATCAACATAATAAATATCGTCTTCGGTGGGCAGTTTAACGCTGAATGTTGCTCCTTCTCCCGCCACACTTTCAACGGTTATGTTGCCGTTATGTAATTCGGTCAATTCTTTGGTCAGCGCCAAACCGATTCCGCTGCCGCCGTTTTCTTCGGCGTACTTTCTATCCACCTGAAAAAAACGGTTGAAAATATATTTTATCTGATCCGCCGGGATACCGATTCCGTCGTCCCGGATTGTAATAAGCAGGTTTTTGTCCCGAACCTCAACGCTTGCCCAAACCTTACCTCCGGATTTTGTAAATTTTAAGGCGTTGGACAGCAGGTTGAAAATAATTTTTTGCAGTTTGTCGCTGTCAAAATACATCTCTTTACGAGGCGTCTTTATCTTTATTTCATAGTTGATCTGTTTAAGTTTAGCAGCCGATTCAAATGACGCGAAGCAGCCTTTAATAAACGGGATTACGTTTTTTTTCTGCACCTGCAACTTCATACTGCGGGCTTCAAGTTTGGAAAGGTCTAAAATCTGATTTATTAATTGCAATAACCTGCGCGCGTTTCTTCCGACCATCTCAAGAATTTTTTCGGCGCCCGAATCGTTTAACTGTTTTTTTAGTATTTCCACCGGTTCAATAATTAAAGTGAGCGGAGTGCGGAATTCATGGGATATGTTTGTAAAGAAGGCTGATTTGACTTTGTCAGCCTCCATCAATTTATCCGCTTCAAGCCGGTTCAGTTTTGCTTCGTTTTGCAACATAAATTTATTCAGTTCGTATTTTCTCACCCGCAGATAGATTGATATAATTATTAACACATAAATCAGATATGCCCACCAGGTTTTCCACCAGGGAGGTTGGATTACAAGACGAACGGTTTTTCCGGTCTCATTCCAGAAACCGTCGTTGTTCGACGCTTTGACCATAAATTGATATTTACCGGGATCAAGATTTGTATAGGTAACTTCTCTTTTGTTTCCCAACATAATCCAGTCATCATTAAACCCTTCCAGTTTGTAAGCGTATTGATTGGATTGTGGGTGGACAAAATTAAGCGCCGAAAATTCGAACGAAAAGACATTATCGGAATGTTTTAACGTTATTTCATCCGTAAAAGCAATATCCTTATTCAGATGGTATTCCTTATTGAACACTTTAAAAGAAGTAATGGCAATGGGCGGCAGATATTTATTTTGCTGAAAATTACGCGGACGAAAAGATATTAATCCTTTTTTAGTGCCAAAGAACATTTCGCCGTCGGTCGCAATCCAGGCGGCATTGGGCACAAAACAATTGGAGGGCAGCCCGTCGTTAATGGTAAAATTGGAAAACGTTTGCCTCCGTTTATCAAATCGCGATAATCCCAGTTCCGTTCCTAACCATAAAAAACCATTTTCATCTTCCAGAATTGAAAACACATTATTTGACAACAAGCCATGTTCTTTTTTGAAAGAGGTAAATTTTTTAGTTGCCGGATCAAAACGCTTTAAACCGTCCGCCTGCGAGCCTAACCAGAATATACCTTCCCTGTCTTCATGCATGGTCCAAAAATGGTTTTCTTCGGTAATCTCAAAATATTTATCCAGATAAATTTCAAATTCATTTTTTTCTTTATTTAATAATCCCAGCCCTTCCCAGGTTGTTACCCAGATATTATTGTTTCGATCGATTAAAAAATCGTCAATGGAAAATCCGAGCATAATAAAAGTGTTGCCGCGAGGTTTTACTTTATTATAAGCGGCTGTATGCGTTTTGGGATTATAATATATCAGATATTCCTGAGAAGCGATAATCAAATTGCCTTTTTTATCTTCGCCGATAGCGTTTACTTTTTTAATATCGAGGGGGGCGTTTGGAAATTCAATTTTAGTATATCGCCCGGTTTTTCTGTCAAAAAGAGAAACTCCGTTTTCTTTACCAAGCCAAAGATTTTTTCGGGAATCAAGAAAAATGGTAAATATTTTATTATCAAGGTCGGAAATTTTTTTGATATTCTTTTCCAGATAATGGGTAAATTTCTTTTCCTTAAAACTATATTTATTTAAACCGCCGCCGTCCGTGGCTATCCATAAATCTCCGTTTTCATCTTTTAGCGCTTTAGTGACAATTTGATTACTAAGGCTGTTATTATTATTTGATTCCTTTTTGTAAATATTTATTTTTTTACCGCTGGGATGATAAACCCAAACGCCTTCCAGCCAGTTTGAAATCCAAAGCGATCCCGCCCTGTCCTTATAGATTTTGCCCATATACACATTCCGGCGCGCTTCGTTTTTTCTGGTATTGTTGATAATATATTTAATTTCACGTGTTTTGGGCACTATGATCGCTATTTTATTGCCATTCGTTGTTACCCAGATGCACCCGTCTTCGCTCTGAGAGATATCTTTGATATGCAGCGTCCCGGAGCCATCGCCATCTTTTTTTAAGCGCATTATTTTTTCGAAGGACTTTGTGCGGAGGTCAAATATAAATAAGCCGTCATCCGTTCCCGCCCAAACGGTTCCGGCGGAGTCGATACAGATGGCGTTAATTTTATTAGCCGGATCAGATTTTTTGTTTTTTACTAAATAATTTTCCGAGCGCTCGGTGATGGGATTAAAGATCGACAGACCGCTTCCGGTGCCTAAAATCAGGTTACCCTGGTCATCTTCGGCAATTGAATTGACCGAGACCTGACTGATGCCGTTAATATTTACCATGTTGGCTGTTTCGGCAATAATAGACCGTTCTTCATCGGAGGTGACAACAAAAAGTCGGATTCCCCAGTCTGCGGGACGATCGGGACGCTTGCTGTTCCAGGCGCCAAAAGAGTGGCTTCGGTCGGAAATGAATTTAAGCTTGTATTTTCCCGCGGGAAGATCGATCACATCGATTAGTGTGTGATTTTTACTATGCCCGCCGGCAAGAAAAGTTTGTTTATTTTGAACCGTCCATATTGGTTTCCCTTTACTATTCTCAATCCATCCATAATCGAAAGCCTGATCGTAAGTAATTTCACCGACGTAATAAACAAGCGTTTTTGTTCGTTTTTTTAATTCAAAAGGAGCGGTAAGATTTTTATTGTTGGTTACTTCTTTTATAGCCGCAATGGTCTTTCCTGTTTTTTTCAGACCACTAATAATTTTAAATATGCGGTAATTATATTTTTCACCGCCGGCGAAATAATTTTTAAATTTATTTTGTTCGGGAAGAAATTTAGCCAAACCGTACCAGGTGCCCGCCCAAAGGTTATCGTTTTTATCTACGAAAAGATCGGAAATCTTGCTATACGAAAGGCTTGTTGAATCGTTTAAGATATTAAAATAGCGAATACTTTTTCCGGTCTTTTTGTCAAATTTATTCAGTCCGTCATAGGTGCCGATCCATAAATAGCCGCTATTATCTTCCGCCATACTAAAAACCAGGTTATTAGAAAGGGACGTTGTATCATTTTTATATTTTCTGTAGTTTTTAAAGCGGTAACCGTCATATCTGTCCAAACCTGCATTGGAGCCGAACCAGAGGAATCCGTCGCTATCCTGAAAGATACAAAAAACAACATTGCTGGAAAGACCCTGTTCAATGGTCAAACGGTCAAATTGCGGAGACGAACTCTGGGCGTAAGCGTTTGGCAAAAAGAAAAAGATTGAGGTAAACAGTAATATTAAAATTACGTTTTTTGGAAAATACAAATTTTTACAAGGTCGATTAAATTTAAAAATCATCTTATTTTTTGATATTTAATGTCACTGATTTTTCCCACAGTTTAAGATAGTCTAAATTTAAGATAAAAGCTACTCCCCTTTATATCGGGTAACGGTTAATTTTTAATCATCATAAAAAGAGGTTCTTTTGAGCATTGAGCGGCAATATCTATCGGAAAAAGTTTTGCTTTCGTTTGGCAGGACAGGCAGATTGCAGTTGAGCAAGGATTTACAAAAACTTTTTTAAACGCTTAATCTACGTCTCAATAAAAAGACCACTTATTTTTTAGTATAATCACAGCGCACAAACAAATCAAAAAAAAGACCTTTAACGAAGATCGTTCTTCAAAACACAATCACTGATCTTACAATCCGGAACCGTTGAAGTTTATTTTTACCACAAAAAAAAATTATCGAACTACAAACATTGGGCAAACTTCACTTGTTTTAAAGTTAAATCTATATTATCGGCACAAAAGCAATCTTCAATAGATATCTTCATCGTGCTGCGCGGTTCAACATCGAAATGTTGAAAATACAGGCACGGAAAAGCCTTGTTTCAAAAGGTCAATATTTGCGCGGCGCTTTTGTTATTTTTCCCGATATTTCCATGGCTTATTAAGTTAAG
>JAJRSN010000018.1 GCA_024278715.1 Calditrichota bacterium | reverse complement strand
TTGGTTTACGAAGACACCACCGCGCATTTTCAGTTTAATCCGAAAATCTACGCCGGTTTGTTTGAATATCGTTTTGAATTGTGGCTGGATGAATCCCTGGTGGCGCAGGAAGACAGCATTGTTTGCGGCGATGTCTTTTTGATCAACGGACAATCCAACTCGCATCCTTCGGCGTCTGATTATTCTTTTAGGAGCGAATTTGCCCGCAGTTTCGGCAAACATACCAATTACGATGATTACAATCCCGCGGACACAAGCTGGGGACTTTCAACCGGCAAAGGATGGTGCAGCGATTGTGATTACGCGGTCGGCACCTGGGGATTGCGTCTGCAGGAATTAATTTTAAACACTTACAATATGCCCACCTGCATTATTAACGGCGGAAGCGGGGGATCGTCCATTTCGTACAATCTGCCCGATTCTGCGAACAGGATGGATTTAACCACAACCTACGGTCGATTGTTGTATCGGGCGACCAAAGCCAAAGTTGCCGATCATGTGAAAGCCATTTTCTGGCATCAGGGCGAATCCGACACCTATTCTCCGGATGACGATTACTATTTGGATCGTTTTACCACGCTCAGAAATGCCTGGCGCGAAGATTACCAGCCCCTGTCAAAAATTTATGTTTTTCAACTTCATCCCGGAACCTGCGGGGGAACTCGGCAGCACCACCTAAGAGAAGTCCAACGGAGTTTTAAACTAAATTTCCCCGAGGTGGAAGTAATGAGCACTGTGGGATTGATCGGTCACGACGGCTGCCATTACAACGATGACGGCTACCTGCAAATGGCGGAATGGATTTTTCGCTTGCTGGGACGTGATTTTTACAATTCGCCCGATATATTAAATATCGATGCGCCGGATATTCTTTCCGTTTATTACCGTGATACCAATAAAACCAGCATTGCCATTGAATACGACAATCCGGTTGTCTGGCCTAACGATACGCTGGGCGCCTCTATGAAAGACTATTTTTATCTGGATGATGAGTCGGGTCTGGTCAAAAACGGTTACACCATTAACGACGGCTACACCGTAATCCTTGAACTGTACAATCCGGCAACAGCCGATAGTCTGACATACCTGCCAAATCACGCCTATAACCATTTGCCGACCAAGGCTTACGAAGGTCCGTGGATTCGAGGGTTACGCGGAATCGGCGCGCTTTCCTTTTATCATGTGCCCATCGAAGCCGCTCCTTCGTCAATCAAAATTTTGGCGTCGGATGATATGACGGCTGTTCAAAATTATCCGAATCCGTTCAACTCCGGTACGCGAATTATTTTCAGGATCGACAAACCGGGCGATGTGTTATTGGAAATTTTTGATTCGCTTGGCAAAAAAGTCAGAACTATGGTTAAAAAGCAAATGGGTGCAGGCGCAAGGTCTATTTTTTGGAACGGCAAAGATAATGATGGAAATTCGCTTCCGAGCGGTTCGTATTTTTTACGATTGCAATATGCTGGCAAAACCCTAACAAGGAAAATGATTTTATTAAAATAGTCTTCTCTCCATATTTTAAATGTCTTTGTTAATTAAAACGGAAAAATTTAAAACTTCGGGATTCGGAAAAGCTCAGTTATTGGCGGAGAAAAGTTTTAACCAAATAGTTGAAATCATTAAAACCTTTTGTCTTTGGGCAGATTGAACAGTTTTTACAACAACCGAATTACAGGCTTGAAAACAGATTATGAGCAAAATCAATGATTTATCAGGGCAAATGCTCGTCACGGACTTTGACGGCACGCTTTTTCAGACTGACAAAAAAATCACACAAAAAGATTTGCTGATATTGGAGAAACTGGGAAACAAAGGAATAGTGCGCGTTATTGCAACCGGGCGTTCTTATTTTTCGATTCGCAAGGTAATTCCGGAAAATTTTCCGATTGATTATATTATTCTTTCTTCCGGCGCGGGAGTCATGGATTGGAAACGTAAATCTTTGATCAATGCCTATTCAATCGAAGGTTCCTTGGTTGACGAGATCATTAAAATACTCAAGGAACTGGATCAGCCGTTTTTTGTTCACGATCCCATTCCCGACAACCATTATTTTTATTATTATTTGAATAATCGAATAAAAGCCGATTTTCATCGCCGGTTAAAAATCTATCGGGATTTCGCAGGTCTGTTGGATCACAGAAAGCCGGACAGACCTGCGTGTCAGTTTTTGCTGATTGATTCGGATTTGAACAAAATCAGACAAAGCCTTGTCCGATATTTAGAGAAGATAAATTTGATAAGAGCGACTTCGCCTCTTGATGGGAAATCGTTGTGGGTGGAAATATTTGACAGACGAGTGTCCAAGGCGAAGGCTGCGGCATGGTTGTGCGATTATCTGAAAATTGCGCCGGAAAAGACAATTGCGGTAGGAAACGATTATAACGATCTCGATTTGTTAAGATGGGCGGGGCAAAGTTACGCGGTGAGCGCGGCTCCCGAAATAGTAAAAAAAGCGGCTCGGGTAATTACAAATAGCAATCATAGTTTACTAAGCGCAATATTCGGAGATATTTAATCTTCAATACGAATAAAAAAAGCCCCGAAGTTTTCGCTCCGGGGCTTTTGCTTTGTGGGCTTAGGGTGTGTGTGCTTATTTCAGGAACATGACTGCTTTTGTTTTAACAGTGTTCCGGGTTTTCAACTGATAGAAGTAGAGACCGCTTGCCACCTGTTTTCCCAAATCGTCTTTGCCGTTCCATACAAACTGTTTCGTACCTTTTTGCAATTCGCCGTCGTACAGGGTGCGGATTTTTTGACCGAGTACGTTGTAGATCAGGAGCTTTGCGGGTCCGGCTTTTGCCATCTGGACACGAATAGTCGTGCTCGGATTGAACGGATTCGGATAGGCGTCCAGCAATTGATCGGTGGAAATAACCAGATTTTCTCCCGGATCGGAGATACCCGTAATAGTAACCGTTGTTTCGCCTTCTAAGTTATTAACTTCGATTGTTTGCGTAATTTCTTCGCCCTCTTTGGTTGTAACGAGGATTTCGTAAGTTCCGTCTGATTCAACCGGCAGATCGAAACTACCGTCGGATTTAACATAAGCGTAACCCGTCCATTCGTCGGTTCCTGCGGGTTTTACGTAAACCAGATCGCCGGTATATTCGGATTCAACGGTTGCTTTAGCCAAACCACCCGTTTGTTTTTTCAACCAACCTTTGATTTTAGCAAGAGGTAAGCGGGTAGGTTTCTTCTCTTTAAGGATAAAGTTGATACCCGTAATATCAGAACCTTGAATGTAAATTGCATCGGCTTCTTTCCAGGTACTTGCATTGTTGTAAATTTCCGGCAGGTAATCCCAGCCGCCCCATGCTGTCAGATAAACAACGCTGTTGGTGGGGAACACGGGATCGAAGGCGTAGTGACCGGTGGAATCAACCTGAGCGGTGATTACGCCGACGTTGGTCGCCGTGGTGTAAGCAGTGACCTGACCGGTGGTGATCGGTTCGCCTTTTTCATTCAATAACATACCGGAGATGCTGAAGCCGTTTTCCGTGTTAATCGTATCCAGAGCAAAATCAATCCCGACAACGTCTTCGTTGGCATGATAGATAATGGGATCGGCTGTCATGAAGGTTGCTTCATCCTGATAGAATTGAGCGAAAAAGGTGGAATCTTTCCAGGCAAATCCAACCAGAGAATCTTCGGGAAGTATTGTGTAGCCTTCGACTTTGTATTTTCCGTCGGCATCGGTAGTGGCTTCCCACGATTTCCACAGGTTACCCATAAAGTTGTAACTCACAAACATCACGTTCGCGCCTTCCAGCGGTAATCCGCTTTGACGGCTGGTGACCGTACCGCTAATGCTGAACGGTGAAACTTCCGGTACCGGCAAGTTAAAGTCGATGCCGCTTACGTCGCCATGAACGTCGATTTTGGTTGCTTCTTTCGGTGTGTAAACGCTGTCGTAAAACATTACGTATTTGTAGTCGTCGAAATAGGCGACTACACGAACAATGTATTTACCCGGAGCAACTTCCATTGTGTAGTCGTTGGAGGAATCGGGCGTGGCGCTAAAGGGACGCATCGGATTCAAAGGATGCGCCAAAACAACGACCTTTTCGTACAGATCGGCGTTAGCCACATGTCCGGAAATTGTTTGCAGCTTTTTCATCTCAAAGGCAGGCAGGGTTGTGTCGCCGGAGAACTTAAACGCGTTCCAGTAAGTCAAGTAACCGACCTCGGGATTTGCGGGAATGTAAACGACATATTTTCCGGCAATCATTTCCAGAGCAAAATTACCGGAAGAATCGCTTTCCGTTTTGTACGAAGCCCATTTTAAAGCTGTACGCGGAACACGGAAATAAACTTCGAAATCGCGAAAATCGCTCAAATTAACGCTGTTCGGAATCTTCATAAAATAAATCGGCGTTTGTACGGCTTCACCTTCAAAAATTACCGAACCGTTCACCGTCACTAAATCGGTACGTTTGGTTAAATGAATATTGTGGACAACCGGTAATTCCTTTACCTCTACTTCTTCGTTGATCGCGTTGTAGGTAAAGGTGTCCAAACTGGTGATTGTGTAGGTGTTGTTTTTAACAACGGTCGTGCTGTAATTCCCGAAATCGTCGGTCATTACAAAGCGGTGAAATCCGGTCGTATCGTCCTTAAAGGTAATCAGCATCTTGTAGCCGGGAACCGCAACTGAATCGGGTCCCGCGGTGACCTGACCGGTAAGCAGAGTGGTAAAACCACCAAGCTGAGCCTGACTAAAGCCCACTGACATCAGAGCAATAAAAAGGCCCGTTAGAACTGTGAATAGGGTAAAGTGTCGTTTCATAACACCTCCTACTTTTTGGTTAACATTTTATTTTGCTTCATTTATAATGTATCAACTATTATGCCAGAGTATCAATATTCGGAGTTCGTTCGGTATTCAAACCTTAATTCCAAAAAAGTCAATAAAATAGAACGTTTTTCTTAATGATATTCTTCGGACGATTTTTAAAAAATATTAATCAAATTAGCTAACACTATGAAATAATTACGTATCTATGAAAAAAATGCATAGTAATTTTTTCGCTTACATCACCATCTTTTGGTAATGTTAACGGAAATCGATCCGCGATCGACCGTCGGATTAACCCGAAACTGCCATTGTTTTTGCAAATCATACAGCACGTACATATCCCATATTATAAATGAAGCCCATAATACGTTCCGGATCCGATAAATCCTGTTGTAATCATCGTATAAACGATTAAAATCGGACTTTGGTTTCGCCGCCATATACGCATCTCGTTTTTTTTCGGTTTGTATTGTGGCGTAAACCATGCCGGTAATTAATCCGGCGGAAATACCGGTAAACCACAAACCTCTCTTTGTAAATTTTTGATGCAAATGCCCGCTTCCGGGTAACAAAATCGAAAGAAAATTTGTGGCGTAAGGAACAGGTTTGTACGGAAATTGCAATATTCCTTGTTGAGCGGATGGGATAAGAGGTTTGTTTTCCTGAATTTGCTTTTTGACATGCTCGAAGAATTCAATGATTTTAGGAGAGGTTTCAATGGGGCTAAGTGAAAATTGCGGATCGCATTTAATGATTTGTTTGATTATCTTTCTTGCCTCTGTCGTATCAGCCAAAGCATAAGCCGAATTTAACATATACTGGAATATTTTTAAGCTGTCATCCTTGGTAACGTAAGGATCGGAAAGCAAAAATTTTCCTTTTTCGAGCACCTGTTCGTATTTAAAAGATTTAAAATCGTTTTCCAGTTCCTGAATTTTTTTTGAAATATGCTGTTGTGTCCAACCCTGAACAATAAAAATCAAAATAAGTACGGGTATTATTCTTTTTTTCATTCGTTGTTTCTCCGGGCAGAAAGTTATTGTCTTTTGCGTAATCCCTGAAGAGCAATCTGTTTTTGAATGCGGGACGATTTGCTGAAATCAAGCGTGTCTCTCCAGGTCATGTAATATTTGTTCCTGATTTCCAGAATATGTTTTTCTTTGGTCAGGTATATCGGCTTTTGCAAAGGGGTGTTTCCGATATATTTCCCGTCCACATAAACTTTGCCCCACGGCAGAACATCCAAATCCAGACGCGCAAAAATGGAATCCAGATAAAATTCGAGTACGTTTTGTTTTTTGGGCAAGACCACGATCGTATCCGAATATAGCGGATATAAAGGATTTTGCAAACCTAACAGGTATTTTCCGGGTTTTAATTTTATCGGTTGAATCATAGGGGTGGAATCAATTAATTGATAATTCAGATATATTCTACACCAGGGATAAGTTTTTATTATCAGTTCGGTATATTCCCGTAAAAGGGGTTTAACGGAAAAGGTGTCTTTTTTAACGGATGTGCGGAGATTATTAACCGGTTTTACGTTCGGACGGTTTACGGAGGGCGGCGTTAAATCGGCGCGAGCCGCGGTTTCAACGGAATCTCTGTTATTCATACTGTCCGGATTAGCCGTAATCGGGTTGCCGCCTTCTCCCTGTGCAGCGGGAGTGTGATTATTCATGGAGACAAACCAGAGTACGATAAGCGTTAAAATGGCAGCCAGAGCGATTGATCCGAAAATATAGGGGTATTTGGATTGATTCGGACGCTCGGACGCAATGACTTCTGTGGGGAGTCCATGATTCCATTCCGCCTGAAAAACGGACAGCAGCTCCGTCGCCGATCGGAATCGCTGGGAAGGGTCTTTTTCCAGCATCCGGTGCACCAGACGGCAAAACCAGTCGGGAAGTTCGGGGCGATAGTTTTTCAGATTCTCAACCCGGCGGGTTAAAATTTGAGAAAAGATTTCGCCGATTCTCGGGGCTTCGAACGGGTGTTTACCCGTTATCATCTGATAAAATATGATTCCCATCGAAAACACGTCGCTGGCAGGGGTCACGGGCATATTATTAATCTGCTCCGGCGACATGTAAAGCGGAGTGCCGAGCAGCGATCCCTCTGAGGTCATGCGGTGTAAGGATTCGTGATAGGCAATGCCGAAATCGGTAAGTTTAATGTTTCTGTTTTTATCGATTAAGATATTTTCGGGCTTCAGATCGCGGTGGATATAATTTCGTTTATGGAGAACGGAAACAGCTTTGGTGATTTTCCAGGCGATTTCAATGATTTGCTCGCCGGAAAGGGTTTCGGCTTCGAGGAATTCTTTTAAATTCGAACCTTCGACGTATTCCATGGAGATGTAGTAATATCCGTCTTCTTCGCCGAAATCATAGATGGCAACTATCTGTTCGTCGTTAAGATCGGCGACAATTTTGGCTTCGCGTTCAAAGCGCTGGAGCAGAGTAGGATCGGCGCTCTTGAAGATTTTTAAAAATGTTTTACGTCCTAATTTTTTGTGTTTTGCAATGCAGATGGTGGTAGGTCCGTGTTCGGCGATGACGGAGAGTATTTCGTAATTTCCGATGGCTTTCATCATTATAACCCGAGCTCCTTTGCCTTCAACTGCAGCGAGCGCAACGAAATATTCAAACTTTTGGCGGCTCTTGTTTTGTTCCCGTTGAACAATTCCAACCGCTTTTTAATGATGTAGTTCTTAATCTCTTCCAGAGTCGCTTCATTTTCGATATTTTCCGGAATCGAAGCCTGCAAAGAAGGAAGCTCCAATTCATCGAATTGGATATCCTCGGGCTGGATAATGTTATCGGCGGCTAAAATGGTGGCGCGTTTAATAATATTTTCCAGTTGACGCACATTGCCGGGCCAGTCGTAATTCATTAATTTTTGAAGAGCCTGATTACTAATCCGCAGCTCCGGTTGGTTATTTTGAAGAAAATGCTGAACAAGCAAAGGAATGTCGGATTTTCGTTCGCGCAGCGGAGGCACGTTAATCAAAAGCACATTAAGGCGGTAATAGAGGTCTTCGCGGAATTTTCCATCTTTGATAAGTTGAATCAGATCCTGATTGGTTGCGGCGAGAATGCGCACATCGGCTGTGCGGATAAAATTTTCTCCGAGACGTTTAAATTCTTTATTTTGAAGAACCCGCAGCAGCTTTGCCTGTAGTTCGTAAGGAAGATCGGCAATTTCATCGAGAAAAAGCGTTCCGCCGTCCGCCGCTTCGAATAAACCGATCCGATCCGAAGTCGCTCCGGTAAAGGCGCCCTTTTTGTAGCCGAAAAGTTCGCTCTCAAGAATGGTTCCCGGAATGTTCCCCACGTATTGAGCGATAAAAGGTTTGTTCTTGCGGTGGCTTAAATCGTGAATTGCCCGCGCGACCAATTCTTTTCCCGTACCGTTCTCTCCTGTAATCAATACCGAAGCGTCCGAACGAGCCACCTTGCTGATCAAATTGAACAAACGCTTCATTACGGGCGAGTCGCCGATAATAGCCGGAATTCGCAGGTCATGGTCCAGTTGATTCCGAAGAAGAATATTCTCGCTTTCGATTTTCTTTTTGATCATTATCTGTTCAACTGCAAGAGAAGCGATCGCCGAAAAGAAGGACAGAAATTGACGGGCGGATTCGTTGAAATTCTGGCGGTTTTTTCGGCTGTCAAAATAAAGAATTCCGTAAACCTGTTCTTTAATGATTAAGGGGAAAGCCAGAATGGAATGAATTCGGTTGATGATCACGCTGCGGGTATTTTGGTAGTTAACGTCGGAACGGGTATCAAAAGACAACACCGCCTGCTTCGATTCCAAAACCTGCCGGAACACTGTTTTGGAAAACTCCACT
>JAJRSN010000296.1 GCA_024278715.1 Calditrichota bacterium | reverse complement strand
CTGCAGCCGCTGAAAATTCAATACGCCGATTTTTCCGTTTGGCAGCGCAAATGGCTGCAAGGCAAAATTTTAGATAAACAATTGAACTACTGGAAAAAACAATTAACAGGCATCCCCCCGGAACTGGAATTACCGCTCGACTTTCCGCGTCCTTCGTACCAGACTTACAACGGCGATTACAAATTATTTACGCTGCCTTTTGAAACGTATCAATCTCTTTTGCAGTTAAGCCGAAAATCCGATGCTACCCTATTCATGATTCTGCTGACTATTTTTCAGGTTCTGCTCCATCGCTATTCGGGGCAAAACGATGTTTGCGTCGGCTCTCCGATCGCAAACCGGAATCGCAAAGAAATTGAACCCTTAATCGGCTTTTTTATTAACACCCTTGTTCTGCGAGCAAAATTCGACGGAAATCCCGCTTTCAGCGACTTTCTGAAGCAGGTAAAAGAAACCACTCTCGGCGCGTATGCCCATCAGGATCTGCCGTTTGAAATGCTTGTCGAAGCCCTGCAGCCGGAACGCAATATGAGCGTTTCTCCTCTGTTTCAGGTGATGTTTGTATTGAATAACGCTCCGGTGGAATCCGTCAAAATTTCCGGGCTGGATATCGGGTTGGTGGATATTGAAAACAAAACATCGAAATTCGATTTAATTTTAAACGCCTTCGAAGCCGAAGACGGTTTGCATTTTAAGCTGGAATACAACACCGATCTTTACCGCTCCGAGACCATCGAGCGAATGATCGCGCATTTTAAGAATTTAACGCACAGCGTCTTAAAAAATCCGCAGGCGCGCATCGGTGAATTGGAGTTAACCGATGCTTCCGAAAGGGATTTGATTTTAAAGACCTTTTCGCCGTCCGCGCGGTGGTATCGGGAAGATCGTTCTGTTATTCAACAGTTTGAGGAGAGCGCTGAAAAACACGCCGCAAAACCGGCTTTGCGGGTCGCCGGCGGATCTTACACTTATCGGCAGTTAAACGAAGAGTCCAACCGGCTTGCGCGCTACCTGTTAAAGCAAGGGTTGCAGAGCGGTCAAATAGTTGGCATTAATGTCGATCGTTCCGCCGGTTCAATTGTCAGTCTGCTGGCAATTTTAAAAGCCGGAGGCGTTTACCTTCCGCTCGATCCCGCCTACCCGGTCGATCGCCTGCGTTACATGCTAAACGACAGCCGGGCTCCGTTTTTAATTACCCAAAGCAAGTATTGGCGGCAATTTGAGGATCTGGATTTACAACCCGTTCTGATCGACGCAAATTCAGCGGAAATATAAAAACAATCTTCGGAAAATCCCGATTTGAACATCTTTCCGGAACAGACCGCCTACATCATTTACACCTCGGGTTCAACGGGCAAACCCAAGGGCGTTGAAATCCGGCATCAGACCATCGCCAACCATACGCGCGACATGCTAAAATATTATCAACTATCCCCAAAAGATAACGTGCTCCAGTTTGCCGCATTGAATTTCGACGCCTCGATCGAACAAATTTTACCCACTCTGATCAGCGGAGCAACGTTGTGCATGCGCGAAAATGAATTGTGGGACACCGCGAACTTTCATCAAAAAATTAAAGATTTTGAATTAACGGTAATAAATCTGCCCACCGCCTATTGGGTACAGCTAACCGAGGAATGGGCAAAGAATCCGCAAATAATTCCCGATTCCGCGGTTCGTCTGGTAATTGTGGGAGGCGACTTGTTCCCCGCCTCGGCGCTCGATCGCTGGAAGAGACTGCCCCTGCGGAACGTCCGTCTTTTAAATGCCTACGGACCAACGGAAACGACCATTACGGCAACCACTTTTGAAATTCCGCCAAATTACCACGGGCAGCGCGTGCCCATCGGTCGTCCCTGCGCCAATCGACGCCTGTATGTGGTAGATGCTTACGGGAATCTGACGCCAGTCGGACTTCCGGGCGAGCTTTACATCGGCGGCGACGCCCTGGCAAAAGGCTACCTCCACCGTCCCGAATTGACGGCTCGGCAGTTTATTCCCAATCCCTTCGATTCCGAAGGCGACGCGCGTTGTTATCGCACCGGCGATCGGGTACGTTTTCTGCCGGACGGCAACCTTGAATTTTTGGGCAGGATCGATTTTCAAGTTAAAATACGCGGTTTCCGCATCGAACTTTCCGAAATAGAAAACGTCATCGAAAGCCATCCCGAAATCAAAGAATCGGCTGTGGCGGTTTTCGAAGCCCAAACCGGAGACAAACGGCTTGTCGCCTATTTTGTCTGTCAAAAACCTCAGGCGGTAACCGTCGATAGTCTGAAAAAATTCTTAAAAGCAAAATTACCTGATTATATGATTCCTTCGGTTTTCATGGAACTTGACGCCCTGCCCATGGACGCCAGCGGTAAAATTGATCGTAAATCGCTGCCAAAACCCGACCTTTCCAGAGCCGGATTACAGGTCGATTACGTTGCTCCGCGCACGCCCACGGAAGAAACCCTGGCGGAGATCGTAAAAGAAGTTTTAAATGTCGATAAGGTGGGGATCAAAGATAATTTCTTTGAACTCGGCGGACACTCCATGCTGGCGACCCAGGCTATTTCGCGGATCAGAGAGCAGTTTGGCGTGGAAGTTTCCCTGCGCAGCATCTTCGAAAATCCCACAGTCGAAGGACTTGCCAAAGCCATTGTCGAGGCTCAGGCTCAGGGCGTCGAGGATACCGAACTGGAGCAAATGTTGGATCAATTGGAAAACTTATCCGAAGAAGAGATTAATAAACTTTTATCAGAGGATGAATAATTTTGATTTAGGGATGATGAGGTTCAGGTAATAATGAGTAAATTAAATAAACGTCTTGCAAGGTTAACTCCGGAACAGTTAGCATTATTACAAAAAAAATTAGCGGAAAAAAAACGTACGTCCGATTTTATCACCAAACGTAAAAATCCGAACGAACGTCCCCTCTCCTTTTCTCAGGAGCGGTTGTGGTTCCTGCATCAGTTGGATCCCCAAAGCTCATTTTACAACATGCCCATGGCGCTTAATTTAAAGGGAGAAATTAATCCTTCTTTTCTGGAAAAAGCCGTCGCCGAGCTGTGCCGCCGCCACGAAATTCTGCGCTCTTATTACAAAATAAACGAAAAGGGAGAGCCCGTTCAACTCATTACGGATTATGATCAGCCGCCTTTATTTTTCGTCGAAATTACAGCCGGCTCTTTAAATGAAGCCGAACGGCAGTTGCGCACCCTGATGAAAAACGAAGTCGCCGCGCCCTT
>JAJRSN010000295.1 GCA_024278715.1 Calditrichota bacterium | reverse complement strand
TTTTTGATTTTGATTCGGTGCAGGTTTTTACCGATTCGACGCTCAATTTGACAATTTCCAATGCCGGCAACGCGGATTTAACGGTTAATGTCCATACCTTAAACAATAAACCGCCTTTCATTGTGAATTTCGATCCAGTGCTCATTCTTAAACCGGGCGATCCGGCGGTGAAAATTGCGGTAATGTTTTCGCCCGATTCGGCTGGCTCCTTTTTCGACACCCTGTTAATTACCAGCAACGATCCCTTTAATCCTGTTGACTCGGCGGCGCTTAAGGGTACCGGCGTGGCGGCTTTTCTCACCCCTTCGCGCGGTGAACTCGATTTCGGAACTCTTGTTGCGCCCAACGATTCGATCCTTTCTTTAAAATTCAAGAATTCGGGAAATATTCCTCTTAGGATCGAAAGCATAAGGTTAACCGGAAGCGACGCTTCTTCGTTTTCGTGGTGGAAAACCTCGGGCGATTTAACCGTTCTGCCGGAAGACGATTCACTGATGATTTACGTTCGCTGCCACCCCGCGGAAAGCGGCGACCTGAACGCAGTTTTAAACGTGGTCAGCAACGATCCGCGGTTCGATTCTTTGCAGATAGCCGTTACCGCGCAAGTGAAGGCTTCGGAAATGGTTATCCTGCCTTCGTTAATAAAATTCGATTCCACGGTTATTTTTCAGGAAAAAAGTCAAATCGTCAAAATCTTTAATCGCGGCGATTACCCCTTGTCCATCAATTCCATTCAATTTCCCGATGCGGAGAAAACCGATTTCCATGTTCCCAATTTCAATTTTCCGCTCATTATCCGTCCCGCCGTCGATACGATAAAATTTCAGATTCGTTTTGTTCCGCAGAAAGTCGGCGCGCAGTCGGCTACGTTGAAGTTTTTCTCCAACGATCCATTTCAAAATCCCAGAATTCTGCAGATCGAAGCGGAAGCCGTTGAACCCAAGCTCGAAGTTTCGGCGGACACTCTGAACTATGGAGTTACTTCCGTATTCCGGCAGACAAAGCAGACCCTTTGGCTGAAAAATACCGGAAACGGCGACGTTTCGATAGATTCCCTTTACATAATAAACGAAGGCTCCTCTGTTTTCAGCGTCGATACCCCGGACCTTCCGGCAACAATTAATACCGGAGAAGATTCTTTACCCTTACAGATATATTTTACCCCCAAAATTACCGGAGAATTTAAGGCGGAGCTTAAAATCGTCTGGAATAATCCCTACAATCAACCGACTTATGTGCATCTGGCGGCGGCAGCCGATTCCGCCCATATCAGCGCGAACCAGGCGATTGATTTCGGAAAACAGATTCAACACACCCAAATCAGTAAAGATATTTCTATCGAAAACCACAGTCGGGTTACCATTATTCTGGACAGCGTCAAAATAGAGGGTAAAGATCGTGAGCAGTTTTCATTTTCGCCCTCCGGGTTCCCGTTAACCTTAACCCCGCAGGATACCAATTTTACGCTCACGGTTACTTACAATCCCCATAAAACGGGCATCCATCAAGCGACATTGAAAATTTTCTCTCAGGACATTCAGGAAAAAACAGTCAACGTAAATTTACGCGGTGTCGCTCTCTATTCATTATCGTCTCCGTTGTTGGTCAGCAATTTGCGGGATTCCGCGGATTTCGGTTCGGTTTTTGTCGATGAAGCGCGGGATATTCCCCTTTTGATCGTCAACGCCGGAAATTCTGCCCTGCTCATCGACAGCATGACAGTCACCGGAGGCGACAAACAAGACTTTTCAATTATCGGCGGTGGCGTCAATGAAATAATCGAAGTCGATGACACGCTAAAAACGCTTTCCCTGCGCTTTTCTCCGTCCGCCGCGGGTTTAAGGACAACTTCTTTAGATGTGTATTGCACCGATCCCGGACAGAACCCGTTTAAAATCAAATTGTCGGGCAAGGGCAAAATCGACGCCACTCCGGCTCAGGTTAAAGTTAATTTAGATACATTAAACGCGGTCCTTAACAGCTCCCTTTCTCTCAAGATTCGGGTCAACGACGATTCCACAAACATTCGTCAAGTCGATTTATTGTTCCGCAACGGAGGAAAGAGTCAATTTCAAACCCTTCCCATGGAAGAAAAACCCGATAATCAATGGGCGGTTACTTTTAACCCTCAATATCTTAACGAGCGCGGCTTGGAATTGTATTTTAAAATCCGCCACGGCGGCAGAATTACCGAATATCCCGCGGACGGGGAACAAAACCCGCTGTATCTTAGCGTAATTTTGCCCTCCGCCAATTTTCCCGTTTATACATTAAAGCAAAAGTACCAGATGATTTCTCTGCCCTTCATAAGTTCCGACCAGACGCTCGGCGATTTATTTAAGGACGATCTCGGAAAATACGACGCTTCGGTCTATCGCTTTTTTGACTGGGACGCATCGCAGAAACGTTTTACCGAACTCAAAGATTTAAAAGCCAAATTGCCGCCCGGAAAGGCGCTTTACCTGATTACCCGCGATTCGCTTTCGCTTGACGTTAATAACGTCAAATCGGTGCCCAGCACGGAAGAATATGAAATCGCCTTAGCTTCGGGCTGGAATATGATTGGCGATCCTTTTGCTTTTACGGTTTCGTGGCAGGAAGTCGATAAAGGCGATCAAACCAATCTTCCGCTTTATTATTACAACGGCTCGGGCTGGGAGCTTTCGGATAATCTGGAGCCGTACAGGGGGTATGCGGTTAAATCGGACAAGGCTATAACACTAAAAGTCCCGGCTGTTGAATTCACTCCTCCGCTCTCCAAAAAGACCTCAGAAACGCAAAAAGGCTGGCGCTTCCAAATTATTGCAACCTGCGGTAATGTGTACGACGCCATCAATTTTGCCGGAGTAAGCCCCGGCGCCCGCGAAGGCATTGACGCTCTGGAAATTCCCGAACCTCCGGTAATCGGCGATTATGTTTCACTCTATTTTGATCATTCCGCTCATCCTGATATGAAAGGCTTGTTTAGCAGCGACTTCCGTCCGGAAGGTAAAACAGGTTATCAGTTTGATTTTGCGGTTGTATCCAACAAAAACAAACCCGTTTTAATCGAGCTAAAGCCCGATTCTCTGCCGGCGAATTGGGAATGGCGCGTTGTTTCGCCCGCGAGCGGAGTCAGCTTTACGGAAACGCCTATTCGTTTAGGCAAAGCCGGTCAAAAACTGCGCCTGATTGTCGGAACCGCTTCGTTTCTGGAACAGAAATTATCCGAATTTCAACCCGTCCCCCGAAAATTCAAGCTGCGTCAAAATTATCCGAACCCGTTTAACGGTTCAACCACTATCCGCTTCGATCTTCCGCAGGCGGATCGGCTTACGGTATTGATTTATGACATTAACGGGAGAAAAATTAAAACCCTGACCGATCAAAAATATTACGAAGCCGGTTACTACCGACTTAAATGGGACGGAACCAATCTGCACGGCATGCCGGTTTCCAGCGGACTTTACTTTATCCTCTTGCAAGGCAAAAAATTTACCGGAAGTAAAAAAATAATCTTGCAAAAATAGGAAATTAAAATATATTACACGGAAAGTGGACAGAAAAAATGATGAGAAAAGAAAATCGGTCAGAACTTACCTCTCAGCAAAATTCGGAGGATCCGTTTTCGCAAACGTTGTTTGTGAAAAATCAATGGTTAGGAATCGGATTCTTAATAGTAATTTATCTGGGCTTTGGTTTTATTTTTTCCGATTATCTCAAAGACCGGTCGCTTTTAATTTCATCTCCTTTTTACTGGCTGCCGTTTTTGTTCGGGATGTTTTCCGCCGTCTCATTGCGTTTAACGGCATTAAACAAGATTTCGGACAGCGTTCTGCTGATATTTTTGTTAAGCACAGCCGCGTGCTTTATCTACCTGGACTTTCAGTCAGGCGCCGCCCCCGGCTTTATCCTTTCCGCGGGTATAAGTCTGCTTTTACTGAGCGGTTATTTATTTTTGCTGCCCAAAGCGGGATACGCCGTTACAGGCGGGCTTCTGGCAACAACCGCTTATTTCGTCTATCTATTTATGAATCCTGTTAAAGCTAATAAGATTCCTTTAGTATTATTGTCTTTGCCCGTATTTATCAATATTTTCGGCATTCTGTATCAGATTAATTCCAAACGATTGTATGAGCTGCTAATCAATCGGAATCAGCGGCTCAAAAAGCTTGCCACAGAATCGAAAGAACTCCAAAATCTGCAAAGCGAATTTAAAGAGCTGAAGAATCAATCGCTTCAGCAGCAAAGTTCGATTACAAATTTGCAGGAAAAGCTCGTTGATCTAAAGAATCTGCTTCAATTGGAGCAGTCGCTGACAAATTTAGCAATACGCTTTATCCAGGCGCCTGTTGACGAAACCGACGAAATGATCAACAAAGGTTTGAGAACGCTGTGCGATTATTTTGAAGCCGATCGGGCGTACCTGTACTTTTTTGCCAAGAAAGGCACCATTCTCAATAAATCTCATGAATATTCCGGAGAAGGGATAAAAGAAAAGATAGCCCGTCACGAAAAAGTAAACAATGAGGATTTCAGTTGGTTTATAAAATCTTTGAAACGCGCCACGCATCTGGCAATTAGCGATATTGAACAGTTGCCGATCGAAGCAAGCACCTTAAAATCCATCTGGAAGGTGGAAGAAGTCAAATCGCTTTTTATTGTGCCTCTTACATTAAACGACGCTGTTGTAGGTTTTATCGGACTCGATTACCTTGACAAAAGGGAAACCTGGCCCGCTTTTACCGAACACACTTTGCTCTCAGCCGGATTAATCTTTTTAAACACTCTCGAACGCAAACGATACAAAGAGCATCTGCGCCGTTCCGAAGGCAGACTAAAACTCTTGTTCGAACGCTCCGCCGACGTACTTTACGTAACCACTCCCGAAGGTCAAATACTCGATATGAATCCTGCGGGCGTGAAGTTGTTAGGCTATAATTCACTGCAAGAAGTTTTAAAACTCAATGTAAAAGATTTGTACTGGGAATCCGATACCCGGAGAAATTTCAAAGAAATCATCAACGAAAAAGGCTTTGTAAAAGATTTCGAATTATTATTAAAAAATCGCGAGGGTAAAAAGCTAACCGTGCTTATTACCGCGAACGCAGTAACCAATGAACAGGGCAAAATAGTAGCTTACGAAGGCATCATGCGGGATATTACGGAGAAAAAACAGTTGGAACAGCAGCTCTTCCAGGCTCAAAAGATGGAATCGATCGGTCTTTTGACGGGAAGCATCGCCCATGATTTCAATAACATTTTAACCGCAGTGAACGGATACGCGGAAATGATCCGCCGCGGATTGCCCGAAGAACATCCCCAGCAAATTTACGTAAGTCACATTCTGCGGGCGGGTCGGCGTGCGGAAAATTTAATACGTCAATTACTGGCGTTCAGCCGCAAGCAAATTATCGAACCGAGAATTGTCAACATCAATCAAATCATTAGCGATCTGCGAAAAATGCTGCGGCAGCTCATCAGCGAGGACATTGAACTGCACACCGAATTGACCGACAATATCGATCCCATTAAAGCCGATCCCGGTCAAATTGAACAGGTGCTTGTTAATCTGATTATCAATTCGCGGGACGCTCTCAATCAGGTAAAAGACATTAACCTGAAAAAATTCATAAAGGTTCAAACACAACAAGTAACGCTTGATGAGGACTTTGTCGCCCGCCATCCCGGCAGCCGGGTCGGAGAATTCATTCGCATCAGCATTTCCGACAACGGAATCGGCATCCCCGATCACATCCAGACAAAAATCTTCGAACCCTTTTTTACAACTAAAGAAGAGGGCAAAGGCACGGGTCTGGGGCTTTCCACGGTTTACGGCATCATCAAACAAAACGAAGGCAGCATCTACCTTGAAAGCGAACCGGGTCAGGGCGCTACTTTCCACATTTATTGGCCCGTAAGCGAAGAAAAAGAAGACGAATCGAAAAAAGACGACACCAGCGAAGTAACGACCAAGGCGGAAGAGATTATCATGGTCGTGGAAGACGATCTGGATGTTCGCGAGTTAGCCTGTACATTTTTAACCAATCTGGGATACAAAGTTTATGAAGCCGAAAACGGAGCCCGGGCGCTGGAAATCATAAACGAACAAAATCTCGTTGACAAAATCGATCTTATTTTTTCGGATATGGTCATGCCCATAATGGGCGGCGATCAATTGGCTGAAGAAATCAAAAAGATAAATCCAAACATAAAAGTGTTGCTAACCTCGGGCTATACGGACAGTCAGCTAATGAAAACGGGATTATGGAACAGAGGCTACCATTTTTTGCACAAGCCGTACACAATTCAACAAATGGCTAAAAAGGTGCGGAAGGTTCTGGACAATCAATAGCGATGAGATAATTGGCGCCGCCCGGGTCAGTTCCTGAACTCGGCGTTAATTTCACCTGACGCCCCGTTCCCAAAAATAATTCGTTTGAATCAGGGTAATTTGAACACTTTCAACAACGCATTCCTTGCTCTGTCGTGTTCCCGAATGTCGATGATTGCCGAAATAGTGGAAATGCTGCTCGACAAGCCCAGAATATTAATGCCTTCTTTACCCAGCGCAGAACAAAACATCGCGGCAATTGCCGGCTTTTCACGGAAATGAGGTCCATATACTCCTAAGATACAAACATATTCTCTTTTCCGAATGGTTTGGGCGTGTTTTTCGATATTTGCGTGAATAATCTCGTCCACCCGCGCGGCAATTTCGGAATTCACGCAAAAAGTTAATGTCGCATAATCATGCTGACAACCGCCTTCTGTTATATATTCAAGATTAATTTTTTCTCTGGCAAAAAGATTTAAAACCTCTGCAGCAGCTCCTGGCTGATCTTTTAACGAAGTAATTGCGTACAT
>JAJRSN010000294.1 GCA_024278715.1 Calditrichota bacterium | reverse complement strand
CGCCAGCGCTACGGCTGTGGGTAACGCCTATTCGTTAGGTTTTGTCATTGAAAGTGATGCCATTGGCAATGCCAGTATTAGTTTTGACAACAGCAATAATTACGTTACAGTGTTTTACGAAGATCAGGGAGATATTATGCGCAAACGCAGTTCCGGCAGTAGTTGGTATTCCCATAATTACGGCAGCGGAAAATATCCGAGTATTTGTACCGATAAGTCAACCGGTACTGTTTGGACAACCTACACTTCCGCGCCGTATTTATTGAAATCGGAGAACCTGCAATCTTATTTGAGTAAAAACACTCTTGCCGAGGTGGAAGCCTTTAAACGTTTTTACTACCCGTTGCAGGAAGACAGCGCTTATCTAACGGCGGATTTGAAAACCTTTACCTGCGATGGTAAGTCTCTTAATTTTGGCGATACCCTAAAAACCGAACCGCTAAAAATAGACGGTGAAGTTTCATTCGGTTATCAAATTGATCTGAATTCCAAAACGACTAAAGAGGAAAAGAAGCTGCTCTCTTTTTGGTTCGTCAGCGGCGATCAAAGATATTTGATAGATGAAGTTGAAATCGACGGCAATGACGGTAAGAATACGCTTGAGCGCACAGTTAATTTTGATCCGGGAAAACCAATGGTGGGTTATGTGCAAATTGAATTTCCGGAACAAGAACCTTACGTGATCAATATTGTTCCGGAAAATGCTTCCGGCGCTTTAGCCAAAAGCGGGCAAACGGCGTCAGATAAACCGTTCATTCCGAAGAATTTCAATTTAAGCCAGAACTTTCCGAATCCGTTTAACCCGACAACGCAGATTGTGTTTGATCTTCCACAGGACGCAAACGTTAATTTAACGGTTTACGATTTAAACGGTAACGAAGTGGCGAATCTGGTCAACGGATACAAATCCCCAGGGCGTTACCATGTTGTTTTTGACGGACGCAACTTAGCCAGCGGCGTTTACATTTACAGATTAATAACAGGTAACGGAATTTCTATTTCAAAGAAGATGATATTAGTCCGATAGGCTATTTAAAGGGGGAATGTTAAATAATTCAAACGTTCCCCCCGTTTTTATACTTAAAACGTAATCCCTATCATTCAATACCGTTCAGTTGGAAAAGTCTTTTCGTTAAGCGTTAAGGGTATAAGGGTTAAGCGGGCTTCTCCGATCATCGTAATGCGTAATGAGTTATCTCTCCAATCGCTTGAAAGTTTAAATAGGCAATTTAACAGGCAGTGTTGCGTTTCAAGAAAAATGGCATTTTGTTACTCATTACTATTTTTAACATATTGCAACAATCTATTGCTTTGAATTTTTGACATTTAAATTTGTTTCGTATTTCGGATTTACGACTTTTGATTTATGAATTGCCATAAGCCAACTCGTCACTTGTCACTCGTTACTATATCACTTGTCGCTTTTATCTTTAATCTTTAAAGGACTTTTATCTTTAATTTTACTTGCAACCTGGAACCTGCAACTCAGTCACTTGTCGCTTTTATCTTTAATCTTGAAAGAACTTTAATCTTAAATTTTACTCGTCACTCGTTACTCTGTCACTTTGTCACTTTGTCACTCATCACTCATCACTCATTACGCATCACGCGTTACGTCTTTGTTACTTGTCACCTGTCACCCTGGCTTCCGCCCTTCTCTTTTTGGAATACTCGAGCAATATCCGATAAAAATCCCCCGCCAATTTGTAAACCCGCGGTCCCGGAATAAGCGTGTAACTGCCGGTTAAAACATAAATATCCCCGTTTTTAACCGCCGGAGTCCGAAGCAAATTTTTCCACTCCTTCTTATTGCGTGCGTCCTTTTGCGCATCCCAGGCTTGGTTGTATTTAAATTCAATAATAATATCCGGCTGTTTAAGCAAAAACGATTCCCTGTTGATTTGAGCGTAAGGCGCCGGAAGATCGGAAAACGCGTTTTTTCCGCCCATCATCGTCCAGACGGAATCCAGAAACGTGTGCGCACCAACCACGGTAATGTGCCCGGTCGATCCCGCATCTCTGCCGATGACCATTACAGCCGACGGTTTGTAAGACAAAATACCCGCCGCTTTTTCCCGGTATAGGTTCAGGCTGTCTTTAATTGTTTTTACAAGCGCTCGAGCCTGCGCCTGACAATCGAGCAGCTTGCCCAGCGAGTCGATGGCAAAAAAAACGTCCTTCAGTTGATCGTTGGGCAGGAGCACCATTTTCAAATTTCTCGAAGTTAACTTGGCTGCAAGATCGGCATGAGACGGAACCCCAATCAACACATCCGGTTCGAGCATCACTATTTTTTCCAGATTAGGGTTTAAAAATCCGCCGATGCTTTCTTTGCGCTTGGCTTCGGGCGGAAATTGACAAAAATCGGTTACGCCGACAATTTTGTCCTGCTGATTTAAAGCGTAAAGAATTTCCGTAATATGCGGCGAAAGCGAGATAATTCTCCTTATTTTTTCGCCTTTATTGTTCAAGGCTGGCTGTTGCCGACAGCCAGCCCAAACAAAAATAAAAAACAGAATGAACGCAAAAATATTCTTTCTGATATTATTCATAAACAAAAGTCACCGCTCCCGGAATTATTCCTGCCGTTAACCGTTTTTGCAAATTCCCCGAAAAATCAAAAATAAGCAATTCTCCGTTTTGAGCATAATTTTTAGCATCCAGCACAAAAATCAATTGCGAAACGGGATCGGCTTCGAGCGAATAGTAGAAAACAAACTCATTCGTGTTGTCGATCAGGCTCTCATTCAGGAGTTTATTCTCATCCGTTGAATAGCTGACCACTTTTCCGTTGAGAATAAAAAATCCCAAATCGTTGCCCCCGTAACTCAATTCCGACGGATGTCCTGTGATTTTGATGGAATCGACAACGACTCCCTTAGCCGGATCGATCACGTAAACACCGCCGTTGGTTCCCTTGTCCGTAGAATCGCCCCAAACAGGCCATCTTCCCGTGCAAAGAACATTGATCTCGTTATCTTCATCAATAATCAAACTCGTCGGATTATCTCCCACTTTAATGTTCCGAACAACCTTATCGGAGCCCGCGTCGATCACCGAGATCGTATTTCCCGAACCGAATCCGCTGTTCGCCACGTAAGCTTTTCCGCTAAGAGCAACAATCTCTTCGGGATTTGCGCCGACAGTAATTGTCTCTCCGATCAAACTCAATGACTTCAAATCGATAATCGCAACATTGTTGGCGTACAAATTGGTAACATAAGCCTTTTGATCGGAAACAATCGCCAGATTCCTGGGGCTTGCGCCTCCGTTCATTTCAATTGTTTTAACGCTTTTCCATGACTTCAGGCTGATTACTTCGATTCTATTAGAGTTGTTAACCACGATAAATCCCAGAGTATCCCAGACGGTCATGCTGTTGGGCGTGTCTCCCAGAGGGCGTTTATTTATCGTTGCGAAAACATCGTTTTGAATGCTTTGATCATCGAAGCTGTAAAACGAAAGAGAGCCGTTGCCCTTACCGAAATTGCCTTCGTTTACAATAAAAGCTCCCACGGATTGAGCCTTTTTTTCAACCTTACTGCCCGAAGGGTTTTTATCGCAAGCCACGAACAGCCAAATCACATTCAGTAAAACGATTAAAAATAGTCTCATAAAATAACCTCCTTTGTTAATAAAATTGTCGTTAGTAAAGCAATCATTAAATTTTTATTTTTAGAATAAAGCGCGCGTAACGCGTCGGCAAAGGGTAACCCTTTAAAATTTCAAAAGACCGGTTGTCCGGATTTTCGATGACGATTCCCGGTTTAAGTGAAAAGCGGGCGAGCCGAAAATTTCCGCTGATCCAGAATTTTGTAACCAAATACGAAGGCAGAATGTGGTCGGGATTGTTGGTAATGTCAATAAAACGGAAAGAGGAGTAATTGGCGCTCAATCCCGCGCGCAACTTTTTAATTCCGCTTTGAACGCTAAAACCGAACTGTTCGCGCGGCAGGAACGGTAGTTGATTGCCGACGGTGCGATCTCCGGGAAATTCCGCTTTATTTTTGATCGATTGATTGTAGGTGTAAGAAAATTGCAGCTTGTGAATTTCGTTAACGTGTTCCAGTCTGAAATCGATTTCCACGCCCTGACTTTTTACGGCGCTGATGTTAAACGGCTTCCAGATGCCCCCTTCCGCCGGCAGCCATTTAATCTGATTTTGCACCTTATTGCGAAAAACACTGACTTCTGCTTCTCCTACCCATTGCTTAAAATAAAACGAACGCCGCCCGCCGATTTCAAAATTAAGCGATTTTTCCGGTCGCAAATCCGGATTACCTCCCGGCTGCCAGTAAAGATCGTTAAATCCGGGTGCTCTGAAGTTCTTCCCGACAGAGGCAAAAAGTTGGAAGTAAGTCCAGCTCGCGTTCAGTCCCGCTGCCGGTAAAAATATGGTTTTCAGATCGGAATAACGTTCGACCCGTAAGCCGCCGTTAATATTAAAAGCCTGCAGGGTAAAACGTTTGTCAAGCAGACGCCAGTCGGAGAGCAAGTACGCGGCAAAACGCCGGCGACCATGCCTTCCCGCGTTGCTGCTTGAAACTTTTTGCTCAACAATTTCCACTCCGCTTTTGAGCAAAAGCGTTTGGCGAGGAGAGTAGTGGAAACGACCCTGCAGACCCTTTTCCTGATTAAAATGCACACTGTGCAAAACGGAATAATTAATGAGCAGCGAAGGATCCCGGTAGGTCATCCATTCGTTGCGTAAATACGCCTGAAACAAGATTTCGGAAGCCGCCGCCCGATAACGCAACTGAGCGCTTAAAAGGGTATTGTCAATGCTCGTACGGGCTCTGTTGCTTTCTTCGCTGAATCTGCCGGTAAAGGGTTTGGGCGAGCCAGCCTCTTTTTTGAAATGTGAAACGTAAAATTTGAAAGCGAGCTTATTCAGAGGATTAAACCTCAGCTTGTAACTAAGATGGTTCTGCCGGTAATCGCGATTTTTTAGCCGAACCTTCCCGCCCTGTTCGTTCACGGAATAACGGTTTAATCCGTTGGAATGAGTGAATGACAGGAGATTGCGCAGGCTTTTAAAGGGCAAATGAAGTTTTACCCCCACACTCTTATTTTTTAACGATGAATATTCAATTTTGGATCGTACCCGCAATTCATCAGCCGGTTCTTCTGTCTTTAAATTGATCGATCCTCCGATGGCGCCGCTGCCACCCAAAAGAGCGTTGGAACCGCGGTACAATTCAAAACCGCCGATATCTCCCGTATCGTAAACGCTCAAATCGACGCTGCCCAACTGCAAATTGTTTAAGGGAATCCCGTCCAACAACACCTGGGTTTGCTCCGCAGACATCCCGCGTATCGCAATTGTTTTCAGGCTGCCCGCAGGTCCGTAAGACTTTACAAAGGCTCCGCTTTGCTGCGATAAAAGGTCGGTTACATTTGAATACAAAGCGTCCTGATTTAATAACGAACGATATGTTTGATGGGAAGGAACGGAGAGCCTCGCAGAAGAAGCCCGGGGTCGGACAACGGTGATAAACGTTGTCTGCTCCACGGGAATCAGGTAAATAATCGGACTTTTAAGTTCTTCTTTGCTGATAAATTCCGGAAAATATCCTTTGGCTTTGATTTCAATTCTTTGTTTTTCCGAGAATTTTAAATCCAGCAAAACGACGCCGTGTTCGTTGGTAACAAGCGTATCTTCCGCAGTGATTAAAAAGGCGTTTTGAACCGGCTTCCCGCTCCAGACATCACGGATCTGAAGCAAAACGGGAGAATTCTGCCCGATTAAAAAATTAATCGCCAATAGAAAAAAGAAAAAAGTTCGCTGCATGCGCCTGTTACCCGAATAAAACCGTTTTAAAGAGTTTTTTCGGCAACGGGAAGTTTAAAAGACGTGACTAAAAAGGGAAGAATCCGACGCCCGAAAGGTTTGAGGTAAATGACATCGGCATTAACAAATTTTCTCATTTTCCACCCGCGTGGAATCCGTGAGAACTCCCTTTTCAGCCGGTCTCCTGACTCTGGGATCATCCTACTAACCAGGCCTTCCCATCCCGAACGTTCGGGACAGTGGCGAGATTCTGGTTTTCGTCCCCCATCACAGTTGCGGGGCAGTGGCGGATTTTCACCGCTCTTCCCGTTACTGAAAGGGTCCTTGACAAACAAAATTGAAAAGAACGCGCACACAATATATAACGTCGGCTCGAAATTTACAACAATTTTTTAGCGAGCACGGCGAACTACAACATCTTGATGTGATGTGATGTGACGATTTATTTGCCTGCCTCCCCTTTTTTTACTATCTTGTCTTTAAAACAAGTCTGTAATATATGATGAACACAAAAAACAACAGCAAGCCTTTTGTACCCATTTACCGCCGGCTTTTCGAAGAATACAAGCAGGCTATTCTTTCGCAAAAGTTTAAACCCGGTGCTCGCATCGATTCCATCAACGAAATTCAAAACAAATATGCCGTGTCCCGCGAAACCGCCAAAAAAGTGCTTCAGGATTTATCGGACAACGGACTGATCTTTAAAAAAGCGGGAAAAGGCTCCTTTGTTGTCGATCTGGGTCCCAGAAAACCGCTCTGGGGAGTTATTGTGCCCTTCTTTTCCGCACAAATCGAACAACTGCTTTCACACCTGCACACAGAGGCGCAAAAACTGGGACGTAAAGTCGAACATTATCTCGATCACAACGACTGGCAGGAAGAGATCAGGTTAGTAGGCACACTGATTAACAAGCGCTATGAGGCGGTTATTGTAATTCCCACCTTTGACGAGAGAAAAACAGCCGCCTTTTACCGCGACCTTAAATCCGGCGGTTCGTTGGTTACCCTGCTCGATCACACCATGGCTGGCTCTTATTTCACCTTTGTCATTCAAAGCTACGACCTTGGGGTCAAGCGCGCGGTTGATTATCTGCTTACGCGCAAACCCAAAGCCATTGCCTTTGTAAAAAACCGAATCTGGCTGGGTCCGAACATGGTTCAGGAGCTGATGGCAGAGACCTTTTTAACCATAATCGAAAACGAGAAACAACAAATAAAACCCTTCATCATCAGCGATGTAACAAAACTCAGCAGAGAATGGCTTACCGAAAATCAGATCGGCGGATTTTTTTGCTGTGATGACACCGACGCCTTTCGGGTAATAGGACGTTTGAAAGATTGGGGAATCGACATTCCGCAGCGGGTTTCCGTCGTCAGTTACGGCAACACGGAATTAGCAAGATATTTTTCACCGAAAATCACATCCGTTGATCCCCATAGCGAGGAAATGGCAGCCATTACCGCCGACATTATCAAACAGTATCTGAACGGGAAGGATGTCGCTATGAGTCAATATGTACTTCAACCCGAATTAATCGTTCGTGAAACTTAAATACAGGGAAATAAAAGATGAAAAAAGTTTTTAATACACTCGCCCACCCCGGCGAAAAAGAACTCATCTTCGGAAGAGCCAAATATCCTTTAAAAACGCGCAAGGGATTGGTAATCGGCGGGGGGAAGGTTTATCCCGAATTAAATTTCACCCTGCCGCCAATGAACATTAACGCGCAAACCTTACCCGAGATCAAGAATATTTATCGTTCGGTCATCACGGACGCCTGCGATCGCGCTCTTGAGCTGAACAGCCCCGGGTTGGTGGTCGAGCTGGAGCTTCTGATTGAAATGACGCTTAATCCGGACTTCGCTTATGAGATCACCGCGGTCATTGCCGAAGAGCTGAACGTCTGTTTTCGTAATCGCGGTCTTAAAACGGCGTTCCGTGTCACTCCCAACGACATCCGCGATAAAAACCGCCCTCCGGTAATGCGTTCTGGAGAGCTGCTAAACAAAATTCTTATTACCTTCGAGAAATGCGCAAAGGCAGGCGGCGAACTGCTGTCGATTGAATCCACGGGCGGCAAGGAGATACACGACGACGCCCTTTTGAACTGCGACCTCGAAAAAGCGGTCTTTGCCTTGTCGATTATGGGCGCGCGCGACATGGAATTTTTATGGGAGAAAATCTACCGAATAGCCAAAGACACAAATACCGTCGCCGCGGGCGATACAGCCTGCGGTTTTGCCAACACAGCCATGGTGCTGGCACAAAAAAAATTCATTCCGCGCATCTTTGCGGCTTTAGACCGGGTTGCCGCCATCCCAAGGAGTCTGGTCGCCTATGAGCAGGGCGCCGTTGGTCCGGGAAAAGATTGCGGTTATGAGAACCCTTTTTTAAAAGCCATTACAGGCTATCCCATGTCCATGGAAGGAAAAACCGCAGCCTGCGCTCACAGCAGTCCTCTGGGGAACATCGCCGGAGCAGTGTGCGATTTATGGTCCAATGAATCGGTGCAAAACATCAAATTGCTCGGCGGCATGGCGCCCACGGTTTCACTGGAACAACTCATTTACGACTGCCGCCTGATGAATCAAACGGATAATGACAGTGCGTTCGTCTTAAGGGATTTAATGATCCGCTCGGACGCCTATTTGGATCCTCAGGCTTACATCTTTAAACCGGAAAATATCATCGCCATTTCGAAAGCCATAGTAAATCAACCTTCGCCCTATTTAAGGACAAAGGCTGCCGTGGAAACGGCTTTTGACATTTTGCACAAGGCGTTGAAGGAAGGCGAACTTACTCTTCCGCCTCTGGAAGAAAGCTGGATTCACCTTATCGAGGAATCAATTCAAAGGCTGCCTTCGGACGAACAGCAGTTTATCGAACAGATTATGCCAAAGCTCGATTCTTCAAAATTTATTGCCGGGGAATACGACCTTTGATTTTAACTCAAAAAAGGAGACGGACAATGAAAGATATGATTGAAAGACTCGCATTTTGTATTGAAAAGGGAAAGGTCGATAAAAACGCTCCTTATCCCCCAGAATTAAAAGATCAGGACGGAGCGTCGGAATTAACCGCGCAATTGTTAAAGAGCGGCGTTTCTGCAAATATCATTCTCAAAGACGCGCTGATGGTGGGGATGCACGCCATCGGCGAAAAATTCGGTCGGGGCAGGGCGTTTATTCCCGAGCTTCTGATCGCCGCCAAAGCAATGAACGCGGCAATGGCGCACTT
>JAJRSN010000293.1 GCA_024278715.1 Calditrichota bacterium | reverse complement strand
GGGGTATCCGAGACTTTGATAATAACTAAATCTATTCTTTTAATCATCTTAAATTCCCGCAAAAAATCCGCGCAACATATTACATATCATGTTCAAAATATAATTTATTTAAAAAAGATACAAATCTTTTTTAAATTAGGGACATCATTGAAAAACAAAAATATTCAACCGGAGATTTATGGAAATTTTAGTAAACTGTCAACCGGAGCGGTTCGTTTGCCGTACGAATCGCTGTTGATAGAATTGCCCGGCTCCCCGCCGACCTTTATTCATTAATAAAAAAAGGTAAAACAAATACATTTACGGGAATTTTTTCATGAAACGATTACTTTTTTTATCCGTTTTAGTTTTCGCGCTTTTTACCGCCCAAACCCCGGCAAATATTCCGGAGTTATTGGATATCCAAAAACTAAACCCCTCTATTATTCTGGATATTCGATACGCCACGCCCGATAATTTTTTGCACCGCGCCGTCTATCCCGATGCCAGATGCTTTTTGGTTAAAGAAGCAGCCCTGCGGCTCGATGCGGTTCAAAAAGAATTACAAACAATCGGTCTTGGGCTAAAAGTGTTCGACGGCTATCGCCCCTTAAGCGTGCAAAAACTGATGTGGAAGATAATGCCGGATTCGAGGTATGTGGCAAATCCCGCGCGGGGTTCGCGGCATAATCGCGGCTGCGCGGTTGACTTGACACTTGTTGATTAGACCGGCAGGCAGTTGGAAATGCCGACGCCTTATGATAACTTCACCGAACGCGCACATCACAATTATATGAAATTACCCGCAAAAGTGCGGCAAAACCGCTGGATTTTAAAAACAATTATGGAAAAGTATGGCTTTAAATCCATAACTTCCGAATGGTGGCACTATGACTTGAAAAACTGGTCCAAATATCCGATAATGGATTTTTCGTTTGATCAATTGGATAGTTTATTGCGACAAAGGAAAACCGTCATTCGCTAAAGATGTAAAAAGATATTTAAAAAAGATTCGATCGGTAGGCGATTGCCTTATCCTGAAGCGAATATTCCAAGAAAATAAATAAGGAGAAAACTTTATGCATTTGATTCTGTTTGGCGCACCTGGCGTTGGTAAAGGAACACAGGCAAAAAATATCAGCCAAAAATACGGCATCCCTCAAATTTCCACGGGAGACATGTTGCGGGATGCAATTAAACGAGGAACAGAATTGGGTAAAAAAGCGGAAGCTATTATTGCCAGAGGAGAGCTTGTTTCGGATGATATCATGTTGAGTCTTATCAAAGAACGCGTTTCGCAGCCCGACTGCAAAAAAGGTTTTGTTCTTGACGGTTTTCCCCGCACCTTGCCGCAGGCTAAGGGTTTGACTGTTTTATTCGAAGAAAAGCGCCTCCCGAAACCGGTTTGCTTCGAAATCATAGTTCCTGAAAACGTAATCATCAAACGATTAACCCAACGTAAAATCTGTGAAAATTGCGGCGCAATTTACGACCCGCTTAACAATCCCGTCCCTGCAGATAAACGCTGTACCAAATGCGGCGGAAGAATTATTACCCGACAGGACGATAACGTGGATACAATCCACAAACGACTCCAGGTTTATCATGAAATGACAGCGCCCGTACGGAAATATTACGAAAAACAGGGCTCTTTTTACACGATTAACGGAAACCTTAGCGTGGAAAAGGTGTTCAACGAAATCGATAGCATTCTAAAAAAGATTTTTTAATTCTGGTTACAAATTTAAAATATTTGTTAAATGAATCAGAATGAGGATGTACAACATTAAAAAATTAACCGCCGTTGCTCTAACCTTAATAATTTTTCTTTTAACTAACTGTTCTTTTCGCGATCGAAATAATGTTTTTGATCCGCAGAGCAATATCGATACCCTGAGCTTGAAATTTTACTTCACTTCAACCGATTCAATCATAACGCTCAACTGGCATCGGGTACGCAACATCGATTTTTTCGGCTACCGTCTTTACCGCAAAATCGAAGGGGAAGAACAATTTCAAAGCATAGCTGAGCTTAAACCAGAACAGACGAGTTATCAGGATCGCGCCGAACATTTTGACATAATGCATTATTATTATCTTGTCCTGATCGGAGCTTCGAGAGAATCTCCTCCCACACATATTTTAAAAACCATTCCAGGACCCGGAAAGATCTGGCTTTTGGACCGATGGAGCGAAGACATCTATCAGTTTTCTTACGATCTGCAACATAAATTCAAAACACATTACGCAATTTGGATTCCGCAGGAAATGGCTTTTGACAAAAAACGCGGTTTGGCTTTAATTACCTATCCGCTTTACCATTATGCCGAATTGTTAAATCTGCAAACGGGAGCATTAATTGAGGAAGTTACGGATATCAGATATCCTTATGCCTGCGCTTACGAACCTGTTCAAAAAAGTTTCTGGATTACCGACTCCACCGGCGCCCTCTACAAATACTCTCCTTTGAAAAATGAAGCGCCGGTTCTTTTAAATAATCAACTGCAAAAGCCGGCGCAAATCGTATTTGATTTCAGCAGCAGAGCTTATGTTCTGGATAAACGGCAGAATACGATCTTCGTTTACACGCTCACCGGGAACAAAGAAAAGTCCATCCGCAATTTCGCCGATCAACCTTTTAAAAACCTTATTTTTCTTGATCGAAACCCGAATGGCACACAAATTTATTTTATTGATAAAAATGGCGATGAATGCAATTTATTCCGATATTCAACTTTGACGGATAGCATTGAACAAATTTATAAATCGCCTTTTCTGTCCATAATACGTGAAAGTCCTGTTGACCGGACGCTGTGGATTGCCGAAAACGAAAAACAAACAGCAAAAATTATGCAACTTTCTTATGCGGGAATACGTCTGAAAACACTGACCGGTTTTAAATATATTCAGGATTTTAACATTAATTATTACAACGGAAACCTTATTATCGCAGATCGGGACGCGCACAAACTTTTGCATATTCGACCCGACGGAAGTTTAGTTGGCGTTTATTCCGACGCGCCGTACCCATATAAGGTTTATATCGAATGAAACGAATACAGGTAACAAGACACATTTTACTCGGATTGATTGTTTCAATCAATATTATCACTTTTTTTTCGGATTTATTAAATCTTAAAACTTTAGGTTTTTTTAACAGTCTGGAATATTTACACGAAGGGCTTTGCTCGTTAAGCATCTGGTTGGTTTATCTTTACCTGAGCAGATTCAAAATTTTTAACTAAACCGACGTTAAAAAAAATCTGAAGTACATCATTTTAAATCTGGTTTCGGTTTATGCTCTGGTTTTCATTTTAAAATTAATTTTTAATCCCACTTTTATCGTAATGGATTTTCCGCCGCAAAGCGATAATTTAAAATCTATTATCTTTGCAAACATCGTCTCGTTTATCGGCACGTTTTCAATGATCGGCTTCATTTTATCGCTTCGGAATTTAATTCTTTACAAATATAAAAAAAGAACCAAATTATATTTCTACATTACCCTTGTACTGGTCGCCGTTACCGCCTTATTGACCGTGATGCTAAAAGCGCCTTTAGACCTTACTTTTAAAGGCTCGGGAATTTACAACAACACCGTCTTCAGCGTTGTGTTGTCTTTTTTGATAATGTTAGGAATACGCAATAGCTGGATTACATATCTCACCCGTAAAGAAAAATACTATTATCTTTTTGTTTCGTTTTTGTTTTTATGGGCTATTTCTTACCTGTTTGATTATGCGTATGAATTACCGATCCCCTTTCACAGTCTTGCTTTGGGTGTATTTATTAATACCACCTGGTTTTTTCTGTTATTCTATTCGTTTTTTGCGGCTTTGTACCTGTTGTTGCAACTGCCGACAGCCCGCGTTTTCGAGCGCAAAATGCGCG
>JAJRSN010000292.1 GCA_024278715.1 Calditrichota bacterium | reverse complement strand
CTTTCGTATTTTCGCCTTTCCGCGGATATTTTGCCTTTAATGTATAAAGCGGGATTTCGTGACTTGAATATTAGTCTGGTCAGCATCAATACCGGCTTGCTTTCGCGGTTGAAACGTCCGCATAATCTCGCGCGCTTCAAAGAGATTGCGGAAGCGGCTGAGCGGTTAGGAATGTCCGTTATCTCCTACCAAATTCTGGGCTTACCGGGAGATACCCTTAATTCAATGGTCGATACGTTGATCTTCCACAGCCGTTTAAGAGTTAAGGTTGGCGCTTCGCCGCTTTACGTCACTCCGGATATGCCGCTTTACCGTCAAGTACCGAAAAAAAGCAAATCGGACTGGGTTAACGGAAGATTGACATCGCTGGGAGCGGTTGACGATAAAAGCATGCGGGACGGTATTTACACGCTTTTTATTTTGAGCAGAATGGTGAATTTCTTAAAAGCGCTTCCCGGAATTGACGGAGATGTTTCGCTTGCGGAAATACTTGCAGAGAAAGATCGGCTGGATAAACGAACCCGGCTGGGACTGGAAATTTTGGAAAGACTGATTAAAGAAAAACGATTGTTCGCCGAAACCGGCAGCGGATTTAAAGAGTTGAAACGGTTCGATTTTGCGGTATTCCGCGAGTTTTGGGATAAGATCGGGTTTATTAAGTCAATGAGTAAGGGAAAGATTTACATTGAGAATTATTAACACGGATTACGCGGAAGATAATTATTTAAATGCGCTGCAATGGAAAAGCAGAATGGGTTTAATCTTAACCGGAACTAACCTCTTCCGGAATGTGGAATCGGGAACTTAACAGGCGCAAATTTCCGCTTCCCTGATTGTCACAGATCTTTTGCTAACTTAAACTGCAAAATGCGATTATTTCCGGTGTCCGAAATATAAACGGTTTGATATTCGGTGTTCGGCGTAACGGCAATTCCCTTGGGCGTTTTAAATTGATAATCTCCCGAGCCGAATCCTTTAACCGATTGCTGCTCCTGTCCGGTCGGTCCGAAGCGGTAAAATCCGGGAGTATGTTCGCCGTCGGCGCTGCCGGCGTCAACCACAAAAATATTACCCGCGTGATCAAGCGCCACATCTTCGGGAAGATAGAATTTGTTGAAATAATACAGATAGTCTTCTTCGGGCGTGCCCGAAAGATCGGTTTTGGGCGAAAGGACTTCCTGACCCTCAAACTGCACCGTGGTGATGAACTGAACTTTGTAATAATTAACAAGATTGGCTGCGGGATACGATCCGCTCTGGCAAAAAATAAACGCCCGCGTGTCTTCGCGCGAAGAGATGTCCAGATATTGTTCTCTTAACGAAACGATTCCGGTTGGGATAAGCGCCGAAAACAGTCCGCTGCCGTTGGTGTAAAGCGGCAGTGGTCCTTTAAGCTTGTTGTCGCCGAAAAAGTCGTAAATCTGGCTAAGCACGGGCGAAACGGTGGAATCGACTACGGTGACATAGTACTCAAATCCGTTGTGCACCGAAATTCCGGTAAACTGTCTTGTGGGCTCCGATGATTGTTCGTAAACGATTTCGACTTCGGCGTCTCCGATGTTGTGCCGATATTTAAACAGATCGATTTTGTAGATTCGGTTGGATTTGTTTACAATCAGTAATTGCAAGCTGTCGTTTTGCGTGATAGCCTCGGGGTGGGGAATAGATTTGGAATATCCCATGATTCCGCCGCCGAGGTCCATCATCACTATGCGGTCGTTACCGGTGTCGGCGATGTACAAAAAATTATCAACGCCGTAATAAATATCCGCCGGAGCGCTAAAATGGTACCCGTGGGCGGCGTCGAACACTTCGTTTAATTGAACGTACTCGTCGCGGCTTACTTGCGGTTCGTCTTCCGGAATGGAAGGCAGGGGGAGCGTTTCGTGTTTGCATTGAATTAACAAAAGAATCAAAAGACTTAATACCGCAAAACTTAATATTCTCATAATGTTGTACTCTTTTTAGTTGCCTCAGATTTCATTAAAACTCAATTTTGGCTGAAAAACGGTTCACATAGCCCAGACGTCCGAAATTGGTGTAAGCGTAATCCAGCTTAAAGCCAAATCCGGCAATTAATGTTTGAATTCCAAAACCGAAAGAAAGGTTCTCTTCGATTTGGGCGCTTTTGTAACCTGCTCGCAAAAACAGCGTTTTCCGCCAGCCGTATTCCAATCCGAAATTAAGGTTTTCCTTATTATCGTTGGGATGATTTAACTGCACGGAACCCGTTAATATCTGGTTCTTTCCCGTGAATAAGTCGGCAGCAAGACCAATCCTGAAGATAATGGGCGGCGGAAAAGACTGAAACGAATTCACCGTTACTTCGGCATTTTCCAGATTCCGGTAGGTGATATTGCCGGTTGGTTCCATATCGGAGCCGAAGTTCGAGATCACGACTCCAAAGCGTGTTGTTCGCCAGCCGGTATTGTAAAATATTCCCAGATCGAACAACAACGAGCGCATGGTAAGTTCGGCGATGTTTTCCTGCATCCATTTGGTCGAAATTCCGAAACTGAACTTATCGGTCATTCTGCGGGCGTAAGTAAAGCTCAAAAGAAAGTCGCTGAAGGTGAAATAGCGTCCCGTTCCGAGGGGTTGAAATTCGGTGGTTTCTTTCATTTCGTCCGTGTGTAAAAAGGTGAGGGCTACTCCGATAGCGTTTGTTGAGTTCAGATGATAGACAAATCCCGCATATTCCAACTGGACTTCCACCAGCCATTGCGTGTGCGAAAAGAAGACCGAATGCTTATCAAAATTGGTTAAACCCGCCGGATTCCAATACAAAGCTTCGGCATCGTTGGCGATGGCGACAAACGCCTCGCCCATTCCCAATCCTCTTGAGCCCTGTCCTATTTTCAAGAACTGAGCGGCGGAGGTTCCGCGGCGCTGACCGCCGAGGTCGGGAAAAAACTGCCCGAAGGCGGGAAAAACAGTCCCTGCTACAATTAAAACGATTACTAAAAATTTTCCCACTAAACTCATCTTCTCTTTACTTCTAAATTTCGTCTTAAATAAATTCATAATCACTCAATTTATTCGATTTTTCAAAATTGCACCGAAATACCAGCCAAGATATGGCGCGGCGCACGATACCGCGCCGGATCAAACGGATACGGAGCGTGCGGCCAGTGGCGGTCCGGGTAAACCGGATCGTTCCAGCTAATGGGTATCGGATCGCCGTATTCGTAGGCTCTTCCGGTTACGGGATTAATTATCTGTGCGTTTTTATTGTTAAACAAATTTCTGATTTCAAAATAAGTGGTGTATCTAATTCCCATAAAATGAAAATACTTTTTAAAGCTTAAATCCACCCATTTCCAGTTGCTGCCGACTTTGCTGTAAACATTTTTTTCTTCCACGTCGCGTTCGGTGTAATAAATGGGACGTCCGTCTGTGCGGTACTGTCCGGAAAAAACGGCGGGGGTGTAGCGTCTTCCCGCCTGCATGAAAAAGTGCAAATTAAAGTTCCAACTGCTGAAAAGCGTAATTCCGAAGAAGCGCGGCTTTTGATCTTTTGGCACTCTGAACGAAAGATTGCCGGAAATCTGCCACGGTCTGTCCCAGGCGGCGTACGATTCTCTGATGGGCATATCTTCACCGGTGGCGCTTCGGTCGATTTGCAGAATGGAGGAAGCGTTGGAAGATTTTGTCGTGGTAATCGAGTAACTGCCGGAGACGTCGCCAAAAAAGTATTTACCGAGACGCGTTTTGTATTCGATCTCTATTCCGCGGGAACGGGCGTAATCCAAATTCACATACGTGTAAGCCGTTTGTCTGCCGCGCCCGGGAAGACGGAATCGCGTGGTTTTTACATAATCGAAAATGTCTTTGTAATAGGCGGAAATACTGAGCACGTCGTTTTCCGTGAATTGATTGCGGATGCCCAGTTCGTATTTTACGCTGGTTTCGGGATTTAAAGCCGGATTGCCGTAAGTTTGATACGCCGAGCGCGCGCTTACGGTCGATAATCCGGAATAGACAAACTGCGGTCTGGGACGTTTGGAAAAATGTCCGTAATTAAAGTAGAGCATCTGATTGTTGCTTACCGGAAAAGACACGCCGATTCTGGGCATTAAGCGCGCTTTAACATGGCGTCCGAAAACCACAAAGGAATCTTTTTCATATTTACGTCGTTGCGAATCGCTGATGAAATTGGTGGTGTCGGCAATGGCGTCGTCGGCAAATTTTCCCGGCGCCCAGTAATCGAGCCGGAATCCCATGTTTAAAATAAATCCGCCAAACCGAATATCGTCCTGAAGGTAAAAAGCGCCGTCCGCGGGAAAAACGTGGAATATATCCTGACTCGAACCGTAGGGTCCGGCAAATGGCTCCTGAATATCGATCAATTGCATTTCTTTAAAAGCCACTTCAAATCCGGTTTTAATAGTGTGAATATCGCCGGAATGGTGGGTTAGATCGCCTTTAAAGGTGTAAGAATACATGAAATGGTCATGCCAGGAAGACGCGTTTCCGTAATCGTAAAAGCCGTCGCCGGGAATTACGCGCACTTTTGACGAATCTCCGTAAGGGGTGTAATATTCAACCGGAAGCCGCGGAACATCCAAAGGCTGCTTATAGCCGTGCCATAAATCATCGCCCCACTCGCTGCGCAGTTGCGCGAAATATCTGCTGAATTGCAAGGCATAAAATGTCGTCGAATTTATGGTGTGATTCCAGGTTAAGGCAATTTGCTCGTTGTCATGGGTATAGGTGTTAAAATTATCCAGAATTTTGGAATAGATATAGGGAAAACCGGGTTTGGGTTCAACATAATTCAAATTT
>JAJRSN010000291.1 GCA_024278715.1 Calditrichota bacterium | reverse complement strand
TTTAAAATTAAAATGTCGAACCGCCGCGGTGGAACGAAACACAAAAGAAACCCGGATTAAGATTGCCGTTAATCTTGACGGCAGCGGAAAGTGCTCTTTAAAATCTGGCGTCGGATTTTTTGATCATCTATTAGAGTTGTTTGCCCGCAATGCAGGCATCGATCTGGAAGGCGAATTAAAAGGGGATTTGCACGTTGACGAGCATCATCTGGTGGAAGACACGGCTCTTGTTTTGGGAGAAGCCGTTCGCCGGGCTTTGGGCGATTTACGCGGCGTGGAACGTTACGGTTTTGTTTTGCCCATGGACGAATCGTTAGCGCGCGTTGCTATCGACTTTTGCGGACGCAGTACTTTGGTCTGGAAAGCAAAATTCCGCAGAGAAAAAATCGGAGACATGCCAACGGAATTATTCGAACATTTCTTTAAGTCGTTTAGCGACGCCGCCCGCTGCGCCTTACACATCAAAGTCAAGGGCGACAACGAACACCATAAAATAGAAGCTGTTTTCAAAGCCGCAGGACGGGCAATTCGTCAGGCTGTAAACAGAGATCCGGGAAGCTGGCAAATTCCCAGTACCAAAGGTGTTTTGTAAAGAGGGAAGAATGAAGGTAGCAATTTTAAAATACAATGCCGGAAACATCCATTCGGTGCGCCTGGCTTTGAATCGACTGGGAATTGAACCGAAAGTGACGGATAACGCTTCCGAAATCCGTCGTGCCGATCGGGTCATCTTTCCGGGGGTCGGCGAAGCCAGCACAGCCATGGAATATTTAAAATTCAGGGGACTTGATGAACTGCTTTTGAGTTTAAAACAGCCGGTTCTCGGAATTTGTCTGGGCTTGCAGTTATTATGTTCTTATTCGGAAGAAAACGAGACTTTGGGATTGGGCGTTTTTCCGATTAAGGTAAAAATGTTTCCTCCCAAGGATAAAGTTCCGCACATAGGCTGGAATTCGGTTCATAACCTAAAGAGCACGTTATTTACCGGAATTGACGAAGGGGCTTACGTCTATTTTGTGCACAGCTATTTCGCAGAACTTTCGGATTATACCATTGCCCGGGCGGAGTACATCGTGCCGTTTTCCGCTGCCTTGCAAAAAGACAATTATTTTGCCGTTCAATTTCATCCGGAAAAGAGCGGGAAGGTGGGGGAACAAATTTTAAAGAATTTTTTACATATTGAATAATAAATGATTTGAAAAGCCGGAAAGTATTTTAATTTTTAAAGAATAAAGCTTCCATCCTAAAAATCAAAGTTAGTACAAAGTTTTGAACCATGATTCTCCTGATTCAGAGATTACCGTGATTTTAGCAAATGTCTGAACAATGATTGTCTTGATTTAAGGATTAGCATGATTTAAATAATACCTTAAATTGAAAAATTTAAAAAGCAAGGCAGAGCGCGGAATCAGATAAATCCTTTAATCCTAAAAATCAAGGTTCGGACAAGGTTTTGAACCATGATTCTCCTGATTTAGGGATTAGCATGATTTTAATGATACCTGAAGTTGAAAAAAATTAGGAAGCAAGACGGATAGGGAAATCAGGTAAATCCTTTAATCCCAAAAATCAAGGTTCAGACAGTAGTTAAATTTAGACTCAACTGAATATTTATGGGAGCTCTGTTATGAGCAATCTTTTTTTGCTCAAAAATATTTTGATATTTTCAAAATAATTTTTATTTTTTTTATGTATTTTGGAACCAAAAAATCAATCAATAATTGATGCTAATAAATTTTCAACCAATCAGGTAATCTTAGTGCAATAATTTATTCGATCGACCAACTAAGTAGAAAGGAAAATCTGAGTTATGCGAAACTTATTCGTTATTCTTGTGCTTTCTTTTCTGATTTTTACTCTTTTATCCGCAAAATCTTCTGAAAAACCCGATGAACATTTTGTCGCTTCTTATGAAAGTTTGTTAACTAATACCGAAACCATCTTCAATGGCAATGAGTGGTTGTATTGGCAGTCAAATGACGATCCTTCCGGATCGATTCCGTCATCCCATTCTGCCGGCGGATTTTATCCCAAAACTACGGAATCCGTTATTTATTTGGACGGTTTGGTAATCGGCGCCCGTTTGTCTACCGATGATCAGCCGATTCGCGTCGGCGGTCGTACTTATCGTATGGGAATGGTTCCCGGGAATCTTGATAATGATGAAAGCGCCAAAAGAGTTTATCGCATCCGATCGGACTGGCAAACGCTGACCCATGGCGATCTGATCTTTGAAGCTTCAAGATTATTCCAGGTAGATGAAATGTCCGTGACCGAAGAAATGACACAAGAAATTAAAGAACAATACGCAAACGATTGGAAGAACTGGCCGGCGGATTTAGGCGCTCCTTTTGTGGATGTCGATTTGAATGGAATTTATAATCCTGTTCTTGACGCCGAAGGATATCCGGATATGTCAAAAGGAGATTATCCGGGAATTAAAAACGCCACTCAGGTTATTTGGTACACAATGACCGATAGCGACGAAGGGCGCGTTATTGCATTATCCGGATCAAAGCCGATCAATTTTGAATTACAGGTTACTGTATGGGGATATAAAAGCGAACCATATCAAAATGTGATTTTTAAAAAATTCCGGCTTAAATATAACGGCGATGTTCAAGCCACGGAAGTGCGTATTGGTTATTTCATGGATCCGGACATCGGAGATTATTCGGATGATTTGGCTGGTTGCGATCCCGATCTTAATTTAGGCTTTGCCTACAACGGGAATTCAACGGATTCAAAATTTGCCGAATTCAATTTAGTCCCTCCGGCTGTTGGCGTGATGCTCGTCCCTTGGTTAACCGACGATCCCAGTCTGCAACAATTGCATTCTTTTGGCTATTTTTCGGCTGGCGGAGACTGGTCGGATCCGATAATGGGAAGCTATGACGGAACTCTGCAATGGTTCAATTTACTTCGCGGAAATCTTCCTACAACCGATATTGATAATCCGACCACCTTCAAACATGAAGCAGGATCTAATAAAGGTTTTTCCACTTTTTTCCCGTTGGATGGCGACCCCGAAACCGGCGGTTCAGGAGGAGATGTGGACGGCATTGGCGATAATCAAAAACCGGGTGACCGTCGCATCGTCGTAACGCTACCGGAATTTTCCATGAATCCGGGTGAAGAAAAATCTTTTACCTTTGCTATTTTAGGACAACTCGGGAAAAATAATCTGAACTCCGTAACCAGGTTGAAAGAATTAGCCCAACATCTCAAAGAAAATGCTCTGGTAACCGTAAGCACACGGGTGATAAAAAGGGAAGCGTCTTTTACGGAAAGCTCGAATATGGCTAACGTCAATTTTCAATTCAAAATCAAAAGTGAGGGCGATTCGATATCTTCCGTTAAATTAATTCTTCATTCCACAATTGGTGATGATTCTCCGTTAACGCTGTATCTTGTCGATAACGGTCTGGATGGCGATGAAGTTGCCAATGACGGAATATGGACCTTTAAAGGAAATATTCAACAACAGAAGTATCCGGTATATGGAGACCTTGTAATACATTTTGATTCCGGCGAAACCATGTCCGTAAGTAAAATAATCGAAAATATATCTATCCGAAAAGCGCCGGTTATTTCCGATTACCAGGTAATCTGGGAAAACGGCAAGCAGGACAAAAAATTAAATCATGGTGAAACCGCTCAGATTGGATTTACCATTTTGAATCGGGACAATTTACACGAAATTACTCAGGTAGCTTTGAGTATCGGTAAATTTTCTCAGACCTTTGATGTTAACATTCCCGCAAACGGTAAAGATGCAAATTCGGTATATTTTCAGATAACAGCGCCGGATACGGGAAATTTTTACAAAGATAAATTTTTATTGACGTTTGACAGAATCCGGCAAAAATATTCGTTTGAAATACCTTTGGAAAAATGGACGCCGTCTCCCGATTGGGGAGATACTCTGAGTGTGGCAAATCTTACAGGCAACGGTATTACCGTGTTTCCTGTCATTGCCGATGTTTCTTTGTTAAACGGTCATCAATATCAGGTTACCTTCCGTTATGAAGATGAATCGACAAAAACGAATCTGTTATGGAATCTTGAAGACCTTACAAGCGATGAATTCAAGTTGACGGATCAACCCGTTCCCGAAGAAGTGCAGGCAACCAATCCGGTGATTGACGGTATTCAATGGATTGTTTATTCGCCTCTGCCCGGTTTACAGGCAATTGTACAGGTGGCTGACGCCGATGGCCCTTTAACTCCGGACGAATATGATGCAAGCGGGGCTCCGTTTGGCGGAAATAATGTCTGGCATAGTTTTAGTTCGCCTTATGACGAGAATCGCTTTTACATTAGCGCCGGCGGCGGCTCGGGAACGATGGACAGAATCATCCGTTACATTGCCAATGCGAACGGTCATGATTTCGAATTGCGTTTTACGGAAGAAGGCGGCATTTATACCTGGTGGTATAATTCCAATACTTACGCCTCTGTGCCGTTTGAAGCCTGGGATGTTGGAGTTAGTACCTATAGCGACTCTTCCGATGACATTCGCTGCCTGACAGGAGGATATTCAGGCGGAGCGACTGCGGATACATTTGACTTAGCTTATTCGGACCCATTTTTAGGTTTTCCTGCTACCGACTGGATTTACATTCGTAAACCGCTTAATGATGCGGGATCTTATGAAGCCTATGTGGAAGACGTTACCAGCGGAACACTTTCCGAAATATGGTGGCCTAATAGCGAAGAGGTTCTGGCTAGAATCATTATCTGTGATGCCGGCGGTGCGGGCACTTTACCGGAAACGGGAACGGTTATACGCTTTATTACTTCCAAAAATCTTTCTCCATCCGATACCTTTTTGGTAACCGCGTCCCTAACGGGAGTAAATGAGCAAACGCAATACCCGTTAAGCTATCAATTAAAGCAAAATTATCCCAATCCATTTAATCCGCAAACAACAATCGAATTTGTTCTTGCTAAAAAGGATGAAGTGCAATTGGAGATTTTCAATCTGTTAGGTCAAAAGGTGAGAACGCTGGCTAAAGGTAATTTTGGAGCGGGAGCCCACCGATTCGTCTGGGACGGCTGTAATGACGGCGGAGCAATACTTCCCAGCGGCATTTACATCTATCGGTTGAAGACAAAAAATTACACCTCTGCGCGGCGAATGTTATTGATTCGCTAAGGAACAAATGTCCGAACCATGATTCTCCTGATTTAGGGATTACCGTGATTTTAGCAAATGTCTGAACCATGATTGTCTTGATTTAGGGATTAGCATGATTTAAATCATGCCTGAAATTGCAATAAATTAAAAAGCAAGGCAGATCGTGGAATCAGATAAATCCTTTAATCCCAAAAATCAAGGTTCGGACAATTATTTGCAGATACTGACCCGGAATAACTCACATATTAAATTTGATTTACCCTATCTTATGTGTTACCTTTTTAAGGTAGTTGTTAATATTTACCTGCTATTTGGAACAATTTTATGAAAGAATCCAAGCGTAATAAACTACTTAATTTCATTAAAAAAAAGGGGATTGTACGCGCTAAAGAAGCGGAAGCGCTTGGTTATCCGCGTGTTTATTTAACGCGTTTGCTACGTCAGGGTTTTTTGCAGCATCCGGCGCACGGACTTTACTCTATGGCAGATATGGAATGGACATTTGACTTTCAACTGGCGGTAACAGCCGCTCTTATTCCAAACGGGGTCATTGCCTTGCTTTCCGCTTTGCAGTATTATCAACTTGGTGTGGAACATTCACCTAAAATTTGGGTAGCTGTGCGCCAAAAGGCAAGGGTAACCAAAAATACTGATTTGCCTCTTAAGATAGTCTATTTTTCCGGTAAAGCGTTTGAAGACGGTATTGAAATCCGCAATATAAAAGGCGTTGCGGTAAAGATATACAATCCGGCAAAAACCATTGCCGATTGTTTTAAATTTCGTAATAAAATAGGTCTGGATACGGCACTGGAAGCGTTGCGCGAATGTCGAAAAAGAAAACTATGTACAATGGATGAGTTGTGGCATTATGCTAAAATTTGTCGTGTAAGCGCTGTCATTCGCCCCTATCTGGAAAGTCTGCAATGAAGCCGAAAAAAGTAAAGAACATAGTGGTTTCGGTTAAAGATAGGCTGCTAGACTTAAGCCGAAAAAAAGGCGTTTCATTCCAGTTTATGCTTTTGCGGTATGCTAATGAACGTTTTCTTTATCGCCTTTCTGTATCTCCGTTTGCGGATCGCTTTGTGCTGAAAGGCGGATTATTATTTTTTGTTTGGCAGTCTGATTTTTTTCGCCCCACCAGAGATATCGATTTTCTTCAATTCGGAAACACCAACCCTGAGCGCATGTCCAAAATGTTTCGGGCTATCTGCGGCACGGTTGTGCCGGACGATGGTCTGGAATTTTTAGGGCAATACTTAATTATTACAATACTGCAAGAATTTTACTTGCCGTTTTTAAAAATTAAGGCATCAAAATGATTTCATACCTCCAATCTTGGTATCTTAAGTCTTACACGGAATTTGAGTAAAAAATATTTTGCCTTTTCGTGAAAAGTTGAAGGGATTAGCATGATTTTAGCAAATGTCCGAACCATGATTAAAGGATTTAGGGATTACCATGATTTTAATGATACCTGAAATTGAAAAAAATTAAAAAGCAAGGCAGATCGTAGAATCAGGTAAATCCTTTAATCCCAAAAATCAAGGTTCAGCCAGTAAGTTTAATCCTCCTTTAATTATGCCATTAACTCGAAATTTGCACTTGGCTCTTGATAACGCTAAATTTTGAAGCGCTTTTCGGGATAGATATTTTTGTAATTAAAAAATTTTTCCTGGCTTGCGCAAATCTTAAATCAGGTTAAAAACAACTAAAGGATTAGGTTAAACAGGAAAATGGACGCCAATTTAAAAAATAACTATCACATCGTTCTGCTCTTTTTTATCATCTCTATTGCAATGACTCTGCTATTTTATTTTTTGCCCATCGGTTCGCCATGGCAAAAAGTTAATTTAACCAAACTTTATCTCGCAGATAACATTACTCCGGCGCATTTAAAGATAATCGATAATTTTAATAAACGATACGCCGATAAAATTAAGGTTATTCCGGTCGATTTGCCTTTTTCCAAATTTAATACCAATGAGCGTAAAGAGTTATTAGCCAGAACGCTGCGAAACCAAAACAGCCGCATCGATATTTTTGCGGTTGATCAGATTTGGATGGCGCGATTTTCAAAGTGGGCGGAGCCGCTTTCGCGTTATTTTTCAAAAGACGAATTAAGTAAAATACTCCCGCAGGCTCTCAAAACCTGTTACAACGGAAATATTCTGGTGGCGATTCCTTTACATATCGATATCGGCGTTATGTATTACAGAAAAGATTTTATCGCACAACTGCCAAACCCGGATTTGCTGCAACAAAAACTCAAAAACTCGATAACCTGGAAAGAGTTCATAGGTTTAAAAAAATACAGTCCCGACTCGCCGCTTTATCTGTTTCAGGGCGATAATTACGAAGGCTTACTCGTTCATGTTCTGGAAATCGTCGCCGGTCTGGGCGGCGGAAGTTTTATAACTGACGGAAAAATAGATATTCAGACTCCCGAATTCAGGAAGGGTGTCCGGTTTTTAGTTGATCTTATTCACAAGTATCAAGTGAGTCCGATCGAAGTTACCAGTTTTAACGAACAGGCAAGTTATCGCTACGCCTTTAAAAACAACATTCCCTTTTTCCGCGGTTGGCCGAGCTTGTTAAAAGAAATTGACAGTATTCCCGAGGGCGCGGCGATTAAAGATCAATTAGGCGTGGCTGCGCTCCCGCATTTTAAAGAATTTCCGGCGGTTTCGGAAATCGGAGGATGGAACTTAATGATTGCCGATCACTCGAATAATAAAACACAAGCCAGCTTGTTTTTGAAATACGTGTTATCGACGGAAGGACAAAAGATTCTGATGGAAACGGGCGGGTATCTACCGGTAAAAAAAGAAATTTACACTGATGAGGCTTCCTTAAAAATAAATCC
>JAJRSN010000290.1 GCA_024278715.1 Calditrichota bacterium | reverse complement strand
CAACAATTCGCCTTGAATCTCCCATGTCGTGGGGCGCATGGACTCTGCTGCTCATCTTCCCTTTAAGCGTTTTATGGGCGCTGCAATTTGCAAAAGACGTTTTTCCGCAATTTAAATGGAATTGGAAACTGCTCGTCCGGGTAATAGAGTTGACCCGCAAATTCGGCAAAGTCATTGCCTGGGCGCTTCTTTTGCTTTCGATCATTCTCGGAATTTACACCGGAATACTGCTTTCCGCCTTTAACGCGCGTCCCTTTTGGAATACTTCGATTTTAGGTCCCTTGTTTTTGGTTTCGGGATTTTCTACGGGAACGGCGTTCATCATTCTTTTGAGTAAAAATCACGAAGAACGGCTCTTGTTCAGTAAAATCGATATGTGGCTGATTGCCGCTGAAATCTTTTTGATAATCCATTTATTCATGGGTTTTTTAGCCAGCATACAGGTTCACGAAGAGGCTGCCGGGTTATTTCTTGGCGGACCCTACACGGCGGTCTTCTGGACATTTGTGTTTATTCTTGGTTTGATCGTTCCGTTAATTACCGAACTCATGGAATGGCGCGGTTACAAAGTGCCGGTCGCCATACCCGCATTGCTGGTGTTGATCGGCGGACTTATTTTGCGCTTCATCGTGGTCGATGCCGGTCAGTCATCCCGTTGGTTGTATCGTTTTATGCAGTAAAAAAGAGGAAAAGACTATGAAAGAGCAAAAATTCTGGAACCCTTATCTCGCCGGTGTGGGACTTGGACTCACCCTTTTATCGGCTTTTGTTTTAATGGGTCGCGGGCTGGGCGCTTCGGGAGCTTTAATGCGCTTTGACGTCTGGCTTCTTAAAGTGATCGCTCCGGGTCATACGCAGGCTAATGCCTATTTTTCCAAATATTTTGAGAGCCCGCTTTCTAACTGGCTGGTTTTTGAGGTTATCGGCGTAATGATCGGCGGATTTCTTTCAGGGGCTTTGGCGGGTCGATTGAAGGTAAAGACGGGAAAGGGACCAAATATTTCCGTTAAAAACCGATTGATTCTGGCGTTTATCGGCGGCTCGTTAATCGGATTCAGCGCCCGTCTGGCGCGCGGCTGCACCAGCGGTCTGGCTTTAACCGGCGGCGCCACTCTGGCGTTGGGAAGCTGGGCGTTTATGTTCGCCGTCTTTGCCGGAGCTTACGCCGCCGCTTATTTTGTTCGTAAACAATGGATTTAGAGAAAACGGAGAAAGCAGATGGCACCATTTTTTAAATTCGGGTATTTCGGCGTCGAAACCGGCTATGTGATAGCTCTTTTGGTGGGAATCAGTTTCGGGTTTTGGCTGGAACGCGCCGGTTTCGGCGAAAGCCGAAAGTTAGCTTTGCAGTTTTATTTTGAAGACATGACCGTTTTAAAAGTTATGTTTACCGCTATTGTTACTGCCATGATAGGCTTGATGTATTTCACCCTCTTCGGTTGGATCGATATCAGCCAAGTTTACGTGAATCCCACCTATCTCGGCGCGCAAGTTGTCGGCGGATTGATTTTCGGGATCGGATTTGCCGTGGGAGGCTACTGTCCGGGAACCTCGGTGGTGGGCGCGGTGCTCGGTCGTATTGACGCCCTGGTTTTTTTGGGCGGCGCACTCTTCGGTATGTTTGTGTTTGGCGAATTGTTTCCGCTGTTGGAAGGGCTCTATAATTCCGGTTACATGGGCGCGGCAAAGATAACCGACTGGCTTAAGGCTCCCACCGGTTTGATCGGATTTTTGGTTATCATCGCTGCTATCGCAATGTTTTTAGGCGCAGAATGGGCGGAAAACAAATTCGGAAAGGAGCCGGCAAAATGAGATGGTCGTCAAAACTTATCGGATTCGGTTTTCTTTTTGTATTGGGTCTTATTTTAGCCTTCGCTCCGGTGGATCGCGCGGGGCACATTACCCCGGATACCGCAGACCTTGTAAATGAACTGCAGCATCGTAATTACTATATTTCCGCTGACGATCTTGCCCATTCGATTATTGACAAAGAATCCGGATTTGTTGTTGTGGATGTTCGCGGCAAAGAAGACTTCGAAAAATATCACATTCCCGGCAGCGTTAATATTCCTGTAACCGAATTATTGAATAATGAATATTTACGGGAAGCGGCTCAAAATAATACGATTATTCTGACCTCAAACGGCAATACACTGGCGAGTCAGGCATGGTTACTTTTAAAACAGCGGGGTTTTAAAGATGTTTACATTCTTGGCGGGGGGATGAATTACTGGGTCGAAGCCTTCGGCAATCCGCGCAAACCGACGGGCGCCTACACGGATGACGAACTTTTCCGCTATGAATTTCGCAAAGCCGCGGCTCCGGTGATGATGGGTGCAAACATCGGCGCGACCGGGACCGAGGCACAAAAACCGAAGATTTCCAAACCTGTAATCCGCGTTAGAAATAACAAGAAAAAACAATTTGACGAGGGATGCTGAAATCCCAAAAAGCCACAGCAGTTTCCTTCCCCCTTAACGCTGTGGCTTTTTTTGAATTTGATACAATGGTTTAAAGAGAAGCTTGTGAATGATAAGCAAAGATTACGAAAGGGCGAGATACAGAGGGGGGTAGGTCGTTTACGACCTTATGGAAGCCCCTTTAGGGGCTTGAAAAACACTGTCGAAATTACACAGATTTTCCCGCTGCTACTGATTGTAATTGTTTATCTTTTGAGAACTTGATAACCGTTTACTAAAATTATCCCCGTTTCCGACAGCAAAAACAGACTTATTTTTTTAGATTACTAAAGTTAGGTTCAAAAAATAATCGTATGTCCGCTATGAAAGGTCTGTAATTTTCATTTTGAACACCATGCGACCAGAAATCTTTTGCTTTTGTAAAAGTTACAAGATTTCTCACTTCGTTCGATATGACAGAACAAGGTTTTCAGAGCGAACTAGAGAATTAAGAAGAAAACAGACTCTCCAATTTTAAGCTCTAATAATCAAAAAAACCTCAATTTATTAATCTGTGCAATCAGTGTAATCATGTTAATCTGTGGTCCGAAATCAGCGTAATATGTGTTCATCTGCGGTCTGTAATCAGCTTAATCTGTGGTCAAAAAGCAATAAAAAACTCAGCGTACTCTGCTACTCTGTGGTAAAAAAATCTACAAGCACGCACAGAATAAATTGAATTTAAAATTAAAATTGAAACGGAAACGAAAACAAATTCTCTTATTTAAGCACTAAAAGTCAAAAAAACCTCGTCTCAATCAGCGACATCAGTGTAATTAGATTAATCTGCGGTCTAATCTGTGGTTATTTATACAATTCGTCTATTCCCCCGCGTTTTAACGCCCTTGTTCTCCAAATCTTATATTGCTCACTCTTGCCCAACAAACGCCGCTTTTCTCTGTAATTTAGCAATCGCGCCTCCGGCAGAATCGTATTGTGAGGAATAGTAATAAAATGAGCGGCTGAGTCTCCCACGCTCTGCCTGATGCCCAGCCCTGCCGCTTTCGGATTTTCATGGCAACTCTCACAATTACGTCCGCGTTTACCAATGGTGTGAGGTTGATAGACATCCCAATTCCAGCCGATCTTACCGTCGCTGCGTTTTGGCTTCTCCGAATCCAGCCAGACCCTGTCCAGCGAATCTACATACGTGACATAATATTGATAAAGCGGACGAATAATGCCGAATTTCCCGTTTCGATCAACCCCTAAAATCGGTGTCTCCCAGCGTCTGAACGTCCATCCTTTGTACCAGATGCCGGGAATCCGTTCTCCGGTCAATTTATTTGTCGAATAAGCCTTCTGACGGTTAACCTGCTTTTTTGCCAATTGAGTACTGAGTAAATCGTAAACCTCTCCGTCGCCCTGCCACAAAAAATTTGCCCACATCTCATAATTGTCCGTCTCATCCAAAAACAGGTGCAATCCGTAATCCTGATACGACCATTGTGCGTGACAGGCGGTACACGAAACACGGGCATGGAAACTTTGATGCGCCGCAATTGCAGAATCAAAAATAAAAGCCTTATTAATTGCTTTCGCAGAACTCGCTTTTTTACCGAATCCCCCGTGGCAATCTTCACAACGCACAGCAGGTCGTTCACCCTCAAAATGGCGGATAACATTGTCGCCCGTCACATCGCTTTTAGAGTGACAATCCATGCACTTCATTCCCGCCTGCTGATGGACATCCCGTGCAAGCCGGTGCTGGTAAGCGCCGAAAAGCGGTTTGCTTCCGTACGAAGTTTGATACTCCCGGTGATAATCATGTTCAAAAAATCCGTAGTAATCTCCGCCAACGTAATTCCCACTGTGGCAAGTTAAACAGACCTCGTCCCCCACTTTCTTTTGAAACCGATGCCCGTGCAGCGGCTTGCCTGTCTGTTGATCAAGCGGAGTATGGCAGGCGGCGCAACCAGCCACACGTTTCCGCCCTTCGGATGCCCGACGCATTTCCGCATCAAAATGGCAGCCAAAACATTTACTCGCCAATAAATGATCTGCCAAATCAGCCGTTGTCGGATTGGAAATCGCGCCCGCCCCACGCAGTGTCTTCCATTCTTCCGGGTTAGATTTTAACGGTTCGTCTTGTTTGCCCCACAAATAGCGCGTTTGATCGATAATTCCCGCGTTGCTGTAATGCAAAGAATTCCTGAATTTTTGAATGACTTCCGAATGGCATGATTCGCATTTTTCTTCCCACCATTTTTCTAACGAGGGATTGCGGATAATTTTAGGATGATTCTTTTCCTTTGGTAAAAAATCTGCACTCGATGAAAGATGACAATCTCCGCACCGAAGGTTACAATTGCTTTGCGCATCTTTATGGCAAGATTGGCAGGTCTCTCCCGCAGTACCGAAATTTACTGAGAAAAAAAGCCAAACAATTAGTAAAATAAAAAATACGCGCAAAAAATCTTCCCTCTTATTGCTTGCACGGAAGTCGCGGATTTGTCTTGTACCTCTGCACGCTCCGGGCAAAATTCCGATAAATGGAATCTTTGTAACTATCATGACAGGTCAAACACAAAATTACTCGATAAATTCGTTTGATCTCCGTGGGATTAAACGGTCGGGCTTTTAAACGCGACATCTTTTGTGTTAACCGACCGTCCAAAGTCGTCATCTGCTCTAACGGAAATTTTCCCAGTCCGGCTGACACCGCATCGTAAATCGGTTGAGTTTCCAACGCTCCGTTTGTCAGGAATAACTGTCCCTCACCCAGCCCAAGCCGTTTAGCCGAACTGTGACAATCCGCGCATTGCGGAACCCTTTTACGCGTGGAATGCGGATCAAACGGCGCCATTGTCAACCACGTTTCTTGTTTTTCCGCCTTACCTTTTTCATCAAGTACGGTTAAATAAACCTGACAGCCGGGTGCAAAAGGCATGATGCGGTTTCGGGCATCCACTCCTAAAGTGGGTTTTTCGAAACGCAAATACGAACGCCCTTCGCTCCAGTGACCCCGCGTTTCTTTGTAACTGATTTTATCCTGTTGCTTTTTGTTCGGATCGTAAACATCGTGGCAGCCGTAACATTGCGGTGTGTACGCCGAATGACACCCCTGACACGAAAGACGCTCGTGACCTGCAAGGTTACAGGCAGCTTTGGAATGCGTTTGCACAATCCCCAATTCTCTCCCGTCCGATTTGCGCCTCAAAACTATTTTGTCCGAACGCCGATAAACATTTGCTAAAAACACGCCGTTTGCAGTTACTGCCAAAAGTGAGTCTTTGGGCGCCTGAAGCGCGGGATTGCTTTGAACGATTTTCCAAACCATCGCCTCTTTTGCGGGCTTGCTCAATTTTGCCTGATGGCAGGTTTCGCAGCGAATATGAACCTGCTCCTCTAAATGTTGATAACGCCGCCCGTCGCCCATTAAGTCCTGCGCTGGATGGCAGTCGATACAGACCATACCCGCTTCAAAATGAACGTCAGCCGGAATGTGATAGTAAAACCTGCCTCCCGAAAGATTCCGCTCCGAAAAATTGCCTTGCTCATAAGGCGTCCCGTAGCCTTCGGACTCAAATTTTCCCTGATATGTCAATCCCGTCCGATCCGAACGATTGTGGCATTTCTCGCAGACATTAATTTTCATTTGAACGGTCAAAACAGGATGCCTTGCCGAATCGTTATTGACCAGATGGCAGTCATTACAGCCGCCTCCGCGCTCGCCGAATTCCCCGGGCAAATCATTCTGCGGTTTGTTGATATGACAACCGGCACACATCTTACGCAAATGTGATGTTGCCAGTGAAGTATCGGGCAAACCAACGCCAATATGAGCTAAAGAATCGTCAGGCGTGTTTCGTTCGTCCCACTGGTACAGTGTCGAAGCTACGATTCCTGCATTGGTGGACATGATCGAATGTGTAACGCGTTCAGCCCAAACCGGATGACATTCGCTTTTCCCGCAGGTCTTTTTTACAATGCGTAAATCGGACGGATTTTTAACCATCCCCTGATGGGCGATTTCCCGATCGCTCACGTAAGGGTTTCCCAGATGACAACCGGAGCAGCCTAACGCCTTATTAGGGTGTGAGGCGCTCATATCCCGCACATCCGAATGGCAAACCAAACAACGGTCAGCCGTTCTCCCGGAATAACGGTCTCCGGCGCGATCGATAATAGCAATGACGATCAACAAACTCAACGCCGCAACTGCTAAAATCAACGGAAGATTGAATTTCAAAACCCGGTTAATTGCCATCCTTCGCCTCGTAAAAAAGTCGCGATCAGGGTTTCCGCCAAATAAAAGCTAAAAACAAAAAAAAGCGCCCTTAACAAAATCAAATGCTTTTTTTGTGTCACAGGCAAAAGGGCAAATATTAAAATTACAAATCCGGGTAAAGCAGCTCCCGCAATCCGCACGGGCATCCACGATAACATCTCTTGCAGCCCGCGAAAATACCAGGGTCCTTTCACCACTTCCGCGTTGGCGCCCGGCATAATTCCCAATTTCGCCGGAATAGCAACGGCTAAAAGTGAAATTAAAATGAACGCGTAATAAAAAGCGTAAACGTCCGGCTTAAATCTCTTTAAATGGACGTAAACCAAAATAACTGTTAAAACGGTAAATGTCCCCGCGTGATGAACAAGAATGGTTAATACGGAGCCGCGTTCGGAACTGAGCAATAAAAAATTTGCCGCGCTCTTTCCGACAGAGCCAAAAGCAAACAGAATGTTTTTTAGAATACTCGAAGCGTCCAGGCTTTCCACGCTGCCGATCGTTAAAAATCCGCTAAAAACGACAAACAAACTAACCGACATTAAACCCACTAACCATAACCACGCTTTCCAATGGTAGCTTAAATAGGATTTTTTCAGAAGATATTCGAGAACATGAAAAAATACGGCAATTAAAAACAGATCGCCGGCATACGAATGACAACTGTGAATAAAATGTCCGAAAAATCCGCTATTGACAATTTGACTCACGCTTCTAAACGGCTCGGAAGGCGATTGAAATCCCGGAATCAAAGCTATTCCCGAAATAAGTGCAATAATCAAACTGCTTAAAGCAATCTCCCCGAATTTGGGCAGCAAAGGACGAGTTTGGAACAAACGCTCATAATCCATCAGAAAATCTCAAATTTCAATTTGTAGCTGATCGCTGTTAATTTGATAATCAAAGCTCTTCAGATCTTTTTTTGCTGGTCCGCTCAGATACTTCCCGTTCGGCTCAAATCGGCTGCCGTGGCAGGGACACCGAATAATGCGCTTTTGCGGACTGTAAGCCAATTTGCATCCCAGATGCGGACACGTGCGCGACAAAACCTTAACGGCATTTTCCGTCTTAAGGATAAAAATCGCATCGGTAACGTTTATTCCCCGCCTGATGCCGGAAACCGGAATTGACAGCTTCCTTCTCTCGGGCAAAAATCGCTCTGTAAAGCGACCCGTAAGATAGACAAATAAACCGATAATAAACCCAGTAATAATCTTTAAAGCGGATCGGCGCGATTGTTTGTATTCTTTCCCGTTCATTACAACAATCTTATCAAAATTATCTGATAACTTAACTGTTAAAATCCTTGTTTCAAACCGGAACAGGAAATCGGGAACCGATATTTATTTGCTTCAAAATACCTGACTTCCGATTGTCCTGGTTTCTAAATTAAAGAATCTATTAATTCCCCGAAATAGCTACAAATTTTTCTAAATTTATTTTTTAACGGGAATTTGCACCATATTTAATGACGTTGTATTTTTTGAAAAAAACAAAAGAAAGGAATCAATATGAAATACACACAATTGGGAAAACGCGGTCCGGTGGTGTCCACAGTCGGATTCGGCGCCTGGGCGATCGGCGGCATGAACTGGGGCAAAACCGACGACGAAATTTCTTTACGCGCCCTTAACGAAGCCGTCGATAACGGAGTAATATTAATCGATACAGCCGACGTTTACGGATTTGGTCATTCCGAAGAACTGATTGCCAAAGTGATTAAAGAACGCGGCAAACGGAATATTGTCATTGCCACCAAAGCGGGTAATGATTTTTATTTTGCCGGCGAAGAAGACGACGAAGGCTATGGTCCCATTCGCCAAAATTACGATAAGAACTATTTGATCTACGCAGCAGAACAGAGCATTAAGCGTTTAGGCGTAGAAGCGCTGGACATCTTACAACTGCACAGCCCCGATCTGGATAAACTGGAACGGGACGAACCCTGGGAAGCTCTGGAACAACTCAAAAAAGACGGAAAGATTCTTCATGCCGGATTAAGTATCCAATCCTTTAAAGAAACCGAACAGGCGCATCTGCTGGATCTGCATCATGACTTGATCGATTCCATTCAGGTAAGATACAATTTATTGGAACGCGAAGCGGAAAAAGTTCTGTTCCCCAAAGCGCTTCAATACGGAATCGGAGTAATCGTACGCATTCCCCTGCTTTTCGGACTTCTTACCGGAAAATTCGATCGCAATTCCGTTTTTAACGAAGATGATCACCGTCGCATGAATTT
>JAJRSN010000289.1 GCA_024278715.1 Calditrichota bacterium | reverse complement strand
TACAAATTTTGGGGTTCTAATATGGATGATAAAAGATGCGAATGGGTTCCGTCAAAAGACGAACTTTACGTTGCCTACCACGATACCGAATGGGGAGTGCCTGTTTACGATGACCAAAAGTTGTTTGAATTCCTGATTTTAGAAGGTTTTCAGGCGGGCTTAAGCTGGCGTACTGTTCTTTACAAACGCGAGAATTTCCGGCAGGCTTTCGATTATTTTGACCCGCAGAAGATTGCCTGCTATGATCAGGAAAAGGTTAAAGAGTTAATGGCAAATGCGGGAATTATTCGTAATCGGTTAAAGATCCAAGCCAGCATTCAGAACGCCCGCTCGTTTCTGCAGATTCAGGAGCAATACGGCAGTTTTTCGGATTTTATCTGGCGCTTTACGGACGGGAAGCCCGTCGTTAATCACTGGCGGAGTATCGAGGAAGTTCCGGCTCGAACCGAGCTTTCGGATCTCATTAGTAAGGAGCTAAAGAAACTTGGCTTCCGTTTTGTGGGATCGACGATTATTTACGCCCATTTACAGGCGACGGGAATGGTCAACGATCATGTAGTTCATTGTTTCAGGCACAGACAGTTGTCGGGAGAATGACGGGCGTCCGCCAAGGAAACGGAAAAAAACCGGAAACGTCGGGGGATACAGAAACTAAAATTTGAATTTTAACGTTGAAAATCATTCCGATGTTTTTTTAAATTGTGTAAATTAATCCGAAATGTAAAGTCTCGGGTGAGAGCAATCGGGAGCTCACCATGAAAATCATCATTGCCGGAGCCAGCGGATTTATCGGACGTCATCTGGTAAATCGCATGTTGCGGGAACGCTTCGACGTAATCGCCTTGAGCCGTAACCCGGAACGCAAACGTTCCGTCTTTCCGCCGGATGTTAAGTGTCTGCTCTGGAAAACGGGAGATTCTTCACCCTGGCAGGATCAGCTTAAAGAACCGGCGGTGATAATCAACCTGATCGGAGAAAATCTTGCCGCCCGATACTGGACAAAATCCTTCAAAAAACGCCTCCTCAGCAGCCGGGTCGAATCGGTCGAAACCATTTTACAAGCAATTGAACGCGCGCCGACAAAAGGGCATACTTTAATTCAGGCTTCGGCAATCGGTTATTACGGAAATACCGCGGCACCGGTTGACGAGCAAAGTTTGCCCGGAAATGATTTTTTAGCGCGGCTGGTGGTGCAATGGGAAAAATCGAGCGATCCGGCGGAAGACCTGGGCGTTCGAAGAATTATTACTCGTTTTGGTCTGGTGTTGGGAAAAGATGGCGGCGCGCTGCCCAAGATGATGATTCCTTTTAAATTGTTTTTGGGCGGACCCGTGGGAAGCGGACGTCAGGGAGTTTCGTGGATTCATATCAAAGACGTGGCTGACGCGGTTCTGTTTTTGATTAAAAACAAACAGTTAAAAGGGATTTTTAATCTGACGGCTCCGCGACCGGCGCTGCAAAAAGAGTTCAGCCGGGCTCTGGGTAAGGCGTTAAAGCGTCCTTCGTGGCTGCCGGTTCCGGGATTTTTGCCTGGTTTGGTTTTGGGAGAAATGGCAAAGGCAACGGTTTTGAGCGGGCAATTCGCCCAGCCCAGAGCGCTGCTAAAAGCGGGCTATTCGTTTCGATTTGAGGATTTGTATTCGGCGTTAAAAGATATTCTTCGATAGATATTGAAAACGAGCGCGTAAAAAGTAAAATGAGCCGATTTTCTTATTGATCAGGAAAATTTGCAATCGGCTTTCCGATCTATTCTCTGCCTCGCGGCGAAGGTTCGGAACAATACCGATTTCCGAATGAGAACGAGCGCAAATTGATTTTTTACGGATTCGTTATTAAAAAGATCGTGTCTTTTCAAAAGGTCGAACGCCATGATTTCAAAAGTTTACACGGCGGCTTTAATGGGTATTGACGCCTACATGGTGGAGGTTGAGACGCATCTGGAACGCAGCATTCCTTATTTTGGCATTGTGGGCTTGCCCGACAATGCGGTGAAAGAGAGCCGCGAGCGCGTGGTAGCCGCCATCAAAAACTCGGGATACCGTTTTGTTTATCAGCGCCGCATTACGGTGAATTTGGCTCCCGCGGATATCAAAAAGGAAGGATCGTCTTATGATTTGCCCATTGCCATCGGAATTTTAACGGCGCAGGGCGATGTAAGTCCCGAGGCGGTGGAAGAGTATTTGATTTTGGGAGAACTGGCTCTGGACGGTTCGTTGCGACCGATTCACGGAAGTCTTTCCATTGCCATTAAAGCGAAGGAGCTGAATTTTAAGGGAATTATTTTGCCCAGAGAAAACGCGCGCGAGGCAGCCATGGGCAGCGGAGACGTGCCGGTGTACCCCATGGAGCATTTGTTGGACGTTGTTAACTTTTTAAACGGCAACGCGGATTTCGATCCGGTTGAAGTTGATATTCACGAAATATTTGCCGAGGAGAGTAAATCGCCGTTTGACCTGCGCGACGTAAAAGGGCAGGAACATGTTAAGCGGGCGATGGAAGTAGCCGCCGCGGGCGGTCATAACATCATCATGATCGGACCGCCGGGTTCGGGTAAAACCATGTTAGCCAGACGATTTCCGACGATTTTGCCGTTAATGTCTTTGCAAGAAGCCATCGAAACTACCAAAATTCATTCAGTCGCCGGACTTCTGCCGCCGGATCACGGATTGATCGGCGTCCGCGCGTTTCGTTCTCCGCATCACACGATTTCCGATGTGGCTCTTGTGGGAGGCGGACGATTTCCGCGTCCGGGAGAGGTGAGCCTGGCACATCACGGTGTTTTGTTTTTAGATGAGCTCCCTGAGTTCAAAAAAAATGTACTGGAAGTCCTGCGCCAGCCCATAGAGGACGGTAAGGTGTCGATTGCGCGGGCTGCTTTTTCTTTGACTTATCCGGCAAAATTCATGCTGGTGGCTGCCATGAATCCCTGCCCTTGCGGGTATTACGGCGATCCTACGCACGCCTGCTCGTGCACGCTTCCGCAAATTCAAAAATACCGCTCGCGCATTTCAGGTCCTCTGTTGGATCGCATCGATATTCACGTGGAGGTGCCGGCTGTTAATTTTAAGCAATTAACGTCCGAACGCTCCGGCGAACCCTCAGCCGTGGTTCGGGAACGGGTGCAGAAAACGCGGGAAATTCAGTTGAGACGATTTGCCGATGAAAAGAATATCTATTGCAATGCGCACATGGAATCATCGCAGATTCGCAAATATTGTAAAATCGACGAAAACGGAAAGAATCTTTTGAACAACGCCATTCAACGGTTAGGGCTTTCGGCAAGGGCGTACGATCGGGTGCTGAAGGTCGCGCGAACCATTGCCGATCTTGAACAAAGCGAGCATATTTTACCGCATCATCTTAGCGAAGCCATTCAATACCGCAGTTTGGACAGGGAAATGGTTTGACGGAGAGTGACGAGTGACGAG
>JAJRSN010000288.1 GCA_024278715.1 Calditrichota bacterium | reverse complement strand
TTCAAAAACTTTCTATATTATGGAAAAATCCGTTTCGGGCTTTTATTATGTTAAGGAATATTTTACTTTTATCGCTGATCTTTACCTTCTCGCTTTCCTGCGATTTGGAAGAATTCACGGGATATCGCGTATCAAGCGTCCCCTTAAACGAGTCAGTTCAGCTTTCCGGCAGAGTAAGCAATTACTACACCTACGATCCGGTCTATCTTGCGCATATCCGCATCGGCGCCCGCGAAGTTTTTACCGATTATCAGGGGAAGTACTTCATTCAATACGTACTAAGCGAATCCGAAAAACGCAATAAACCGACAACCGTTGAAATTTTTGCCGACAAATACTTTCCTTTTAAAGATAAAATTTACATTTCCGGCATGAATACCAATTTTGATTTCTCAATAAAATATGCCGCGCCAATAGTAAAAAATACCGTTTTAGTTGAAGCCCCAGATTCAAGCGGCAAATATTATTGCCAGGCAATTGTCATGGATTATCAGGGTATTCACACCGTCAATAAAGTGATCGGCGTATTTTTTAATAAAGAAAATCCGAAAGACTCGCTGCAATATCCGCTCAATTTAAAACGAACCGTCTCGCAACGAGAAGGTTATTATCAGGCTGTTATCCGGTTTACCAAATGGCAACCAACGCGGTATTACATAAAAGTCACCGATCGGGACGGTTATGAAGATCGCCTTTCACACGGCATCAATCCTTATATTGCCGACGAGTTTTTATTTGATCCGTTTTTAAATTAGAAGATCAATTTTATGTTTCGCTTAAACAGAAAAATAATTTTTCTCTTGATTTTTGTTTTAATGACCGTTTCAAATCTTCCGGCGCAAAGAATCGTATTTTCGGGTCGGATAATCGACGAGCAATCGGGAGAACCGCTTTCGGGGGCGGACGTCTATTTTCAGCTTTTGAAAGCCGGCACAACCACCGATAACGACGGTTTTTTTAAACTATCGGTTTCTGCTGAAATTTCTCCCAAAGACAGTTTAATCGTCGATTTTCTCGGATATCGCACAGTGAAAATAGGCGTTTTAAAATTGCGAAAAAATCAGGTGATTTATTTAAGACCGTTAAGGCTTCAGCTCAAAGAGACCATTGAGGTGGAAGCCGAACGTCTGAACCTGTCGCGTCTGGATGTTCCGCACAAGGGCGAATCGGTTCTTCAATCCGAATTACAACGATACGCCAGCAGCGAATTGTCCGATATTCTGAAGAAATTTCCTTCCGTGCGGCTGGAAGGCAATGAAATCGACGGAAAGCAAATCCAGATTCGCGGCAGCAATTCGAACGAGATCAACGTTTATCTTGACGGGATTTTGTTGAACGATTTAAGCGGCAACAACGCGGCTGATCTTTCGATAGTGCCGGTTGATAATATTTCGCGAATTGAAATTCACAAAAGCTCCCATTTGCTGCTTACCGGTGGCGGCGCTTTTGGCGGGGTAATAAATCTCGTTACCCGGCAGCCGTCAGAATGGAAATTTCGGCTAAAATCCAAAATCGGTTCATTTATGAGCCGCCGGTACAGCGGTTCGGTTGATATTCCTTTGGAAAAAAATTTTGCGGCGTCCTACTACGGACAATATTCAAAAATGAATCCCGAAATCGAATATTTCCCCGACGAGCGCATCTCCTTTGAAAAATCGAAAAACGATAATATCCGAATGAAAAAGTCCTATCACTATGTGAATCTTTTTTACCATCAACCTTCTTTCACTTCTAACTTAAAACTCTTTTATTACAATCTGAATTACAAAAAACCGGGCTGGCATGATTCGCGAACGACTTTCCTGTTCGGGAATCAATATCAATTGCCGAATGCTTTTAATCTTTCGCTTAGCTACATCCGCAACCGGGACAAGGTTCAACGCTATCAGGTAATAACTTCCCGAAATTTGTATCAATACGATTCACAGAGACTGAATGTCCGGGTTGCCAAAAGTTTTAAATTTAAACGGGGCGGCTTACAGTCGGTAAGCGAATACTGGCACGAGCGGCTCACGAGGAAAACATCGATTTCGGATTCGGGAAATATTTTACCGATCGAGCGGATGTTTTTTTACGATAATCGGCTAAATTCGAGTTTGGTCTATTCGTTCAACGACCGTTATGACAGTCTTTCCACCATAAAGTGGCGGGTTTTTTTCGGCTTGCGCGGGGATGTGAGCGCCAGTGGTTACCGTGATTTTACAAATTCATGGGGCGCAAAAATCAACTGGCGTAAAAACAACCATTTGTTTTCCGCTTATTTGAGCTATGGCAGAAATGCGCGTTATCCCACACTGTTTGAAATCGCGTACAATCAGGACTTTGTTGTAAACTCTCTCGGCGACACTTCCAAAGCATCTCTTGAGCCCGAGTACAGCCAATCGTATGATATGGGGTTAACGGTGACAAGCGATTTTGCTTCGTTTGTGCTTCCTCAAATACAATATGACTTTTCTTTCTTCTACCGCACAATCTACAACAAATTGCTAAAACAGCCGTTCGGCGAATACATAATTCAATCGCAGCTCGGTCGCAACCGGACCAGCGGATTTGAAGCTTCCGTCCGGTTTAAGAATATGCTCGGCTTTGTTGACATTCAGGCTGCGCTTACGCGGCTTTATATTTCGGATCGGCTTTTGTACGAATACAAACCGAATTTGAGCTACAATCTGCAAGCAGAATTAATCCACCGTCAATTATATTTTAGCGCCAACTATTTTTACGAGGGCAAGAGTTACGGCTGGTATTTTGATAAATTCAATCGCTTAAGAACCAACCGATTAAAGGGATTTTA
>JAJRSN010000017.1 GCA_024278715.1 Calditrichota bacterium | reverse complement strand
GCGTCGTAGGTAATTTTTTTAGGACTTATTTCGGCTACCGGCGTGGCGCGCGTAATCATTAAACCGCTGTTGATCAATCCCGTAATTATGCCGCTAACAGGCGACAATATGGGAATATCATTGATTTTGCAAATTTCTTCTCTTTCCAAAATGGGACGGTTGATTTCCTTTGAAGCGACAAAGACCCCTTCGATCGGAGCGTTGATCACCGTTGTCGGTTTGTTCTCAAAAAGATTGGACTTTTTAAACTCATCCGCAGTTTCGTTAAAAGGATAAATAACCCTTCCCACATAAGCAAAATGGGTCGAAATCAAATAGTCGGACGCTTCATCGCAGTTAATACTAACGGAACGGACTTCGTCATTAAGATGGGGTTGAATTTTATTAAAAACGGCGGAATCGATATTCACCGCATAGTCGCAAGGAATTTTATAACCGGTTTTCAGGTCTTCAATTAGCAGAGTCGCGATTTCATTATTATTAAGCATGAATTGCAAATACTGATCAAACGAACTTTCCATGGGAATGAGATTTTTTTCGATACAATGACTAAATGTCCTTGCGGTGACGCCGTCAATGGTTCTAAAGCCCGAGTAAACGGTTCGTGTGAAAGTGCGATGCTGGTGCAAATCGACCGGATTCTGAAAAGCGGCTAAAATAATCCTGAATCCGGCTCTGAAAAGACGCAGAGCGCAGGCGGTGCTGTGATCGTCCGTACCGCAGATCAATACGACCGGAAGCTGCATTAAATTTCCCTTATCTTGTATTCGTTAATGTCGCCGATAAATACCCGCTCATAAAGATTGCCAAGGCTTCGGGTGATGGGAATGACTCTGTTTTCGTCAATGATTGATTTTACCTGATTTAAAAACAGAACGTGATTTTCCATCCCGGAATCTTCTCCGGAGAATCTGGCGGGACAATTCTGTTTGACGATTGCTTCCCAGTGCAATTTAAGACCATCCGTGAACGTGACCTCGGTTTCGCTTTCAAGATCGCTAAAAAAGCCGCTTAATTGTTCGTTTATCTTTTGATAGTTCAGAGCGGTGATGAAAATAGAATTATGCTTTATGTTCTTTTGAGCAAGCAGCTCTTTTGTTAGTTCTCTGACGAATATAATTATTCGAATATCTTTGTTTAAGCTTAATTGAAATTGTTCGAAAAAATCCGGCGATATGGGAATCAGTTGATCGTTTTCGATTCCGCTGCATAAGTAGATAATCGGCGAAGGATCGGAGGTTAGTTTTTGTCTTAACAGTTGAGGTTCAATATTCACCAGAATTTGTCCTTCAACCGGATAAGGGATCGGAAAGGTGGAGGTGATCAGAACTTTTTGCCCCTGTCCGGCAATTTCTCTTGCCAGGATACTGCTCAAAAGCTCGCTGGAATCGTCGCCGCACAAAAAAACGAACGCGTTCTGTTTAAGTTCGAATGTATTGTAAAATAACAGATTCATAAGCCCTGATTTAGTTGAGGCATTACAGGCAGATTGAATTCATTTAAATTTTGATCAAATGAAAAGATAATATCGACCTTTTTGCGTTTAATGGATTCTTTAATATAAAAATGTTTTAGTTTTAAGTCTTTGTTATTGGAACGTAAAAAATTATTCAGCGCCGAGCGCCGGATTCTTCTTGAAATCCAGTCCATGCGCAAATTGATGGTCAGCATCGCTTCATCGATAATTTTCATAAATTTCAGAGACAAATCCACGTCGAATCGTCTTTTAAGTTCGTCGAGGGTTTCGTCAATAATATAATTATTTGTGACCAGCTTAGCGTCTCTTTACAGCAGGTATTCGAAAAATTGTTTTGCCTTTTGATGGTTGGGGTCCTGTCCGTCAATGACGGCGATCCAGGCGGAGCTGTCGATAAAACAAGTCATTATTTTCATCGGTTTTCAGACTCCTGAATAAGATCGGTTAATCGAGTTAAGGGATTTTTTGATATTCTGATTTCAAGCCTGCCCGGTCGAATTCTTTTTACCGAAACTTCAATTTTATCTCCTTCTTTGAGTTCGAGTCTGTTTACAATTTCCGCCGGAATTTCCACTAAATTTTTATCTTTCAATTGCGCGATAAATGTTCCAGATAACATATTTTTACTCCATTAAATACCAACTGATAAATTCTTTCATTTCAAAAATTCCGTCTTCGCAAACAACCTTGTAAACCAGATCAAGAGGAGTGGATTCGTAATAAATATTCATTACCTGAATAGCGGAATTTTTCGGTACATAGACTTCCGAGCTATCCTGATCATAATATTTCACGGAGCGCTCTTTTTCCAAAAGGATGCTTCGCGTTTCGGATAACAAATAGACCGGGATGTTATAAAATTTTGCCGTCAGGCATAAAGGAAGGCTTCCGGCTCTGTGGACAAATCCTTTTTCGTAAAGCCGATCCGCGCCGAGAAAAACCAAATTCATTTTAGGGAGAAACACACCTATTTGCGAATCTGCGATCACCGTGGTCTTAACGCCCTTTTTTGCCAAAAATTCCGCTAAATCCAGCCCTTCGGCAGGCGGATCACTTTTAACTACAAAAACTTCAAATCTTCGTTTTTGTTTTTCGGCTTCTAAAATTGTTTTAATTACAAGATAATCGTTACTCATTGTCAGAACACGGTTGGTATGCGCGATTGCCCGTGAAGCCATAATCGCGATTTTCTGAGCCGTTTGTTCAATCTCCCTGCGCGCCGCCTGAATTTTCTCCCGAACCGATTCCAGAATTTCGACCGGCGTCCTGTCCGAACTTAAAACCCGTTTACAATGGTTTAATAAATTATTGGTAACACGACGAATAAGTACTTTATTGGGTTCTGCTTTAATCGCTGTTTTTGCAAGGTCATGAAATTCTTCGTAGATCGTTTCAAGATTAAAATCCGAATTCTTTTGAGCCGCGAGAATCTCGTCAAAAACATCGAGACAATTAAATGTGATGCGATAGGAATCCGCTTTTTTGTCCAAAATTATTTTTGAGATATTCATGGTTTTACCACCTGATGAATCCACTTCAGATAATCGGAGTTTCCCTGCTTGATGTCCAATGCGATAATTTCGGGCACCTGATAAGAGTGCAATTCCTTTATTCTTTTTTCCAGCAAGGCGTAAACTTTAGATAATGTTTTGATAATAAGCAATACTTCGGAATCCTTTTGAATTTTACCCTCCCAAAAATAAACGGAAGTTAAATGCGGAACAATATTGCAACACGCCGCAAGTTTCTCTTCCACCAGCGTTTGGGCAATGGATTCCGCCTGCGCTTCATCCGAAACTGTACAAAAAACGACGACTTCCTTCTCCATAATCAATAAACCGTTTTCATTTTGAGGTTTTCTTAGAAACAATTAAAGATTACAAATTTAAATTTCTTGATGCAAGATTTATCTTAAAAATGGTTTAATAAATTTCAAAAAAGCGGACGAGCCGCCCATCGAAATTCTGTGCCCTGAACCCGAAATCAACTTGTCCAGTTAAAATTTCCGATATTTTCAAGTTTGTTCAGAGATTCTTCCGGTTGTTAACTGCGGAAACTAAAATCGTATCGCGCTGTTGCAATATCTTCTGTTTTTCCCCGATTTATTTTTCCCGACAAATAAGTGCATAAAATCACACCGATATGAATAAGTATTCCGTACACTTTTTGCAATTTTAATTAAAAGTTCACCTTTCTAATTCCGGAGGAGCCAAATACAATGCAAAAACTTCGAGACGCCATAGTTTACAACCGCACGTTGCATCCGGAGCGTACAAACGCAACGCTCGAACGCATTCTGGAAGTAACGGAAAACGTGCTTCAGAACAGAGCGGAAAAACACATTGAACAACTAACTTCGCTTCTTTTGAATGTTCCTTTGCGCCAGCCGTTAAATGAAGTTCAGGCGGATATTGTTGTTGATTTTTTTACCGGGTCGGGTTTAAGCAGGGACGAATTGCAACGGATCGCGGAACAACTGGAATATTCCTAAATTTCCACCGCCGAAGCAATTGATTTGCACAGGCAGTATAAAATGCCCGTTTCTCGTCCCGAAGAAGATATCATTCCCGTAAAGGGCGACGGATGCTGGATAATGGACACCAAGGGAAAATGGTATCTGGACATGGACAGCAATTACAGCGCGACAAATTTGGGCATGGCAAACCACGAAATTGCGGTCGGACTTTTTAATCAGGCAAGCACATTGATTTCCATGAAAGAAGACCGCATCCAGATAGCCCGCGCCCGTTTTCTTAAGGAAATCCACTCCATGATGCCCGAAGGATTAGATCAATTTTACTGGCAGAATTCGGGCGGCGAAGCAGTTGACAAAGCCCTTAAAATTGCCAAAGCTTTTACGGGAACCACTAACGTCATTGCGTTTAAGGGCGGATTTCACGGCAGAACGCATGGCGCGGTAGCGGTTACCTGGAACGAAAAATACAGAAAACCTTTCGGTCTGCACAATTTGGACTGGGTGCATTTCGCGGAGTTTAATAATGTCGAAAATATTGAAGAACTGATGGAAAAAAGCGGCGCGAAAATTATCATTCTTGAATTGGTGCAGGGAGAAGAAGCGGGCAACCGACCCGCCGATCCCGAATTTGTTCATAGGCTTTGGCAATTGGCAAAAGAGAAAGGCGCATTGATTATTGACGACGAGGTGCAAGCGGGATTCGGGCGAACCGCCGTAAAAGCCGGCGACTGGTTTGCCTGCATGAGTTACGATGTTGTTCCCGATTTGATGGTCATCGGAAAATCCTTTGGAGGGGGCTACCCGGTAACCGCGGTCGTTGCGCGCAAAGAGATCGGTAATGCCATGCGTCACGGCTACGACGGCTCCACTTTCGGCGGCAATCCGATGGCTATGACCGCAGCGTTAATCGCCACGCGACAGATGCGCGAAAAGAACGTTACACAAAACGTCGTCGATCGCAGCCGGCAGCTTTACGAAGGCTTTAAAGAGCTGCGAAAAAAACATCCCGTGATGGGCGAAATTCGCTGCCGAGGACTGATGGTTGCTTTTTCGTTGGGAAGCGAGGAAAACGTGCACAAAGCGCAGGAAGCACTGGCGAAAAACGGAGTAAAGGTCTCCCTTTCCACCGGAGCATTCATCCGCTTTTTACCGCCGACCATAATTTCTCGGAGTGAAGTTGATTACTTTCTTAAACGGCTGGACAAAGCCTTAGAAGGTTTAAATTAAGATAATAACGCCGATTGACCGCTGATTAACGCTTTTTATGGGATTGTGCGCATATTTAGAATCGGCGGTATAGTTTAGTCGTCAGAACAGATGATTGGCGCTGATTTTGAGATTACGCAGATTTTTTGATCAGCGATGCATTCGGTAATTTTTGTTTGAACAACAGGTTTGTGTTGATTCACAAATGGGGAATGTTGATCAGCGAAATCATTTAATCTGCGGTTCTGACTGTTTATTACTCTCTTAACCTCTAAACTCCTTGTTCCAAAATTAATCAGAAGCCCAATTTCCAATTTGTATGCTTCCAGATAATTAATAGCCTGCGCCAGATGGACGTCTTCCAGCCCGGATAAAGCCTTTATCTCTACCATGATCTTGTCTTCCACCAGAAAATCAACGCGTCGGGTACCAATTTGCTGTTCATCGTAATAAATGGGCATTTCCAGTTCACGATGAAACGACAAATCCTTCTTGGTCATTTCAATAGCCAGTGCCCGCTGGTAAATAACTTCCTGAAAGCCGCTGCCCAACACCTTGTGCACTTGCATGGCACAGCCGATAATCTTTCCCGTAAGATCAGAGAATTTGTATTCCTCTTTATTCATAGCCTACTCCGATTTACGCGGATTTTTGAAATCAGCGAAATCATCTAATCAGTATTAATCTGCGCTTCTGACTGTTTATTTCACACGCCGTCGTTTATCAATCTTTCTCAATCACTTCCCAATAGCCGCCTTTTGCGGGACCGACTCTTCGTATTTTACCTTCTTTTTTCAATTTAGTTAGATTCCACTCAATCCCTCTTCTTGACAAGCCGGTTATTTTTGTCAATTCCTTTATGGTTACTCTGGGGTTCTCCCGTATGGAATCGAGAATTTTCTCCACAGTTTTCTCCACAGTTTTCTCCACAGTTTTCGGTGAAATTTTTTCATCGGTTCTATAGAAGGTGGCTACAAAACCCGATTCCACAAGATTAAATTGCACTTTTACGCCATTCGTCCGGCATTCGTCATAGATGCGCTTTAAACCCGAACCCCATTTTTCTACGTCTTTGGTTAGATAAAAAATTTCAGCGATTAAAGGATTTCTTAAATATGAACGCGCTCTGCTTTTGATATAATCTTCCGGCGTTAAGCCTTCGGGGAAGGTGCCGGGATTATAGATTTCAATGCGGTCGCGGTAAATAGCGATTTCGTTGCCCTTAGGATTGTTGTAATCACGGTGAATCAAAGAATTAACCAGCGCTTCGCGCAGGGCTTTAAGGGGGATTTCAGGAATCTCAATTCGTTTAAAATCAACGAATTCCACCCGCCAGTTCATTTTTTCCTTAATATAATTTTCTGCATTTTCTAACAGTTCAAAAAGGCTCGCCTTGTATTTTTTTATATCAAGAAACGTAAGCTTATCTTTTCCGGCAAAAACGGCTGCCTGAACTTCAATATAATGACGTTTGGTAAATAAAAATTTGGCTGCGTGAGTGAGCTTGTTATTCTTTAGCAGATGAAGTTTTTCAAGAATGCGCTCAGGGCTTTCATCTGCGCCGGGCATCCTTCCAGCCTGCTGCGCTTTTTTAAAAAAAGTTTGCAAAACATCGCGGTTAATAGCTTCTGATGTTAATTCGCATAATTCAAAATCCCAGCGGCTGCGATAAACTTCGGCAGCCAGCACCAGTTTCTTCAATTCGTTGGCGCTTAATTGCCGGTCTTCATCAGCCACACGCATATAAGCTCTACCATAGGCAAAATAGGGCTTATCCTGACCGGAAAACCTTATTCTAACAATATCCTTGTTGTCAATTATAATTTTCTCTATGGTGGGATATATTCGCGGTTCGATATGATTAGCAATCGCCTGCGAAATTGTTCGCAGGGTTCTTTAGCTAAGTGTTTGTCAGATTACCGTTCCGTCGTTTTTAATCCCGAAATAGAGCTCGCCCGTTCCGTGCTTATTCAGTATGGCATAAATGGAAATAAGGCTTTCTTTTAGTTCGGAAACAGATTTTTTAAATTCGGTTTTTTCTGTTTCTTTCATTGGTAACCTATAAGCCAAGTTTTACAAGAAAATCTTTTAATTATTTGTCAATTTGCTTGGCTTCTTCTTCCGGCTCATTTAACTCTTCCACAATTTCTGCAATCGGCTGTAGGTTTCCGTGTCATTGGTTCGGATATAGAAAGACGGCAAGATGTTTGCTGTAATCATTTTTGCATTTTCTTTCTTGCCCGGAATTCTTGAGACTTTCTCTTCTTTTTTCGGTTTTAAAGGTTTTCGTAATTCTTGTAACACCCTCCAGGTAAATAGATTACTCCTTCGATAATATCGATTTCCACACGCCATTTACGCACTTCTTTTTCTTTATTGCTAATGCTTTTGCCGGAAGCATGCTTCCTCTGCTACGCAAAATGATCGATGAAAAAGCGATGGATGACGGGATTGTCCGTTAATTCCGGATGAAAGGTGGCGACTAAAATGCGTTCGTTGGCGGCTAAAACAATATCTTTTCCCAAATAGCCCAGGGGTTTTACGTCCTTCCCCAGATCCATAATTTTCGGCGCGCGGATGAATACGCCCTCAAATTCGGCGCTCATCCCGTTCAGGTCCAATTGAATCGTGTCAATAAACGAATCGACCTGCCGACCGTAGGCGTTACGCTTTACCTTAATGTCAATCAATCCCAAAGGATCGGACGGCAAATGTTCGCGCGTGTTTCCCAGAATGATCAGCCCGGCGCACGTTCCCATGATGGCTTTACTTTTACCGAATTCAATCAACGCTTCGCGCAAGCCCAATTTGTCGATCAACAGCAGTTGCGTGGTCGATTCGCCGCCGGGGATGATCAGTTTGTCGCATTTTTGCAACGTTTAACGGTCTTTAACGTAAAGCGCCTTATGCCCGCAGTTCTCGATCGCCGTTTTGTGCTTTAAAAAGTCGCCTTGTAAAGAAAGCACGCCGATGGTCTGTTTCAAGCGGCTACTCCTTTCGATTCAGAATTACCAACCCCTCTTGTTCAACTGTTCTTCTTCGGGAATTTCGCTCATTTCCAATCCGACCATGGCTTCGCCCAGTCCTTCGCTG
>JAJRSN010000287.1 GCA_024278715.1 Calditrichota bacterium | reverse complement strand
GAATCGGGGCGGGGCATTAATCTCAGCGATTTCAGCACCGATTACCCGGAATTGCAGCGCGGCAACCGCTTAAAAATCACGGGCACGGTAACCAATTACATTAGCACTTCGGGTGACGAAACCACGGAAATCGTGGATTTTAAACTAACACTGCTTTCCGAGAATAACGAAATCCCCTCCGTTAGTTACCTGACCTGCGCGGAAGCTTCGAACATCGAGCTGGAAGGAACTTTTATCGAAACCGCGGGCATCATTACCGACAAAGCGGAAAACATCGGCGGGGGAACCAATATCACGCTTGATGACGGAATCGGCATTTTACAGTTGCGAATCTGGGACAGCTCCGGTTTGGACCTTTCCGCTTTTTCCGTCGGCGATACCGTTACGGCACGGGGCGTAATCGGCAGCTACCGCAAGGCGGCTCAGTTGGTAGTTGCCTATCAGCAGGATATTTTTAAAAGCTCCATCCCCAAAAGTATAGCCGGCAGCGGAAAAGTAACGGTTCAGCCCGACAGCGTGGGCAAAAACGAATCCGTAACCCTGACCTTTACCCTTAAGGGAACCCTTGCCGATACCCTCGGTCAGTTTGCTTTGACTATTCCGGATGACTGGCAATGGGACGGCAACGAAAACAACGTGCAATTAAGCGGAGAATTCAGCGACGCTTCATTGAATATCGACGGGAAAACGATTTCTTTGTCTGATTTCATTATTACGGATATTTCCGAAGGCGAAATAACCGTTAGCGGATTGCAAAGCCCGGATACAGACACTTCTTCGGTATTCACGGTCAAAACGGGAGCGGCGAGCGGGCTTTTAAAGGCGGTTGTCTCTCCTCCGGTCGTAATGGTGGGTAAAGGTTCAAATCGTCCTTACATCAGCATCAAACAAGCCCGTGCCAAAGGTGTGGGTACTTCCGTTACCGTCCGCGGCGTTATTACCATCGGAACCGGGATTTTGCGCACCAATTTTACAGACGCCTACATTCAGGACGAATCGGGCTACGGAATTAATATTTATCAGCCTGGCGGTCTGGACAGCCGGTTAAAACGAGGAAGGCTGGTCATCCTTTCCGGCGAACTGGATGAATACCAGGGCAAAAAAGAGATCGTCAATTATCAGGTTACGGTATTGCGCGACGGAGTTGAAATTCCCGCGGTGAAAAAGATCAGCACCTACGAAGCCTCGACATTGCAATACGAAGGAAGTTTTGTGTAAATCGAAGGACTTATTTCGGGAAAGCGATACTCGGGCGGCGGAACCACGATTTACATGAACGACGGTTCCGGAGAGGTGGCGGTTCGCGTTTGGGACGCAGCCGGTTTGGATCTTACGGAATTTGAAATGGGCGATTATGTTTCCGTGCGCGGCGTTGTGGGAATTTATCAGGGATCCGGACAAATTCTATTGGGCTATCAGGAAGACATTCAACGTCCGCAGATTCCCGAGAGCAAGGTTTATTTAAAAGTGCCTAACAATCCCTTTGTACCCGATGAAGGTGAAATATTGCCCATAGAATTTCATTCCGGCTCCAGCAATACGCATGTGACCTTACGGATTTTCGATCTGTCGGGAAGACTGGTCACAACGCTGTTTGACGGCGGCGGTTTGCCGTTCAAGGTTTCCTATTCCTGGGATGGCAGAGATCAGTTGGGCGAATTACTACCCCTTGGTACTTATCTGTGCCATCTGGAAGTTGTAAACAACACTAACGGAAAAAGGACAGTAAAGATAGCTCCCATTGTAGTAGGGACTGTTTTGAAATAAAGGAAAAGGCTGAAAGATGCGACATTTACTTTTATTATTTAGCTTATTATTGATTTTTGGGAATACGGCTCACGGCGGGGTGTTCGACAGCCGGTATCCTTCGGGTCGGGCTTCCGCCATGGGCGATGCGGTGGTGGCGGTCAGCAATAACCTCTGGGCGCCGTACTATAATCCCGCGGGATTAGCAGCGCTTAATCAATGGCAGGTCGGTTCGTCGGTTCAGCGCTTGTTCAATCAACCTTTTTTACAGAACGCTTTTTTCGGATTTGCAATGCCGCTTCCTTCCAAGTACGGAACCATGGCGTTTAATTTTGAATTTTTTGGGGTTAAATATAACGGCGCCACCCTTTCGCAGGAAAATACGCTGACCTTTTCGCACGGATTTTATTTGATAAACGATATCCATTCCGGTTTGGCGATCGGTTACAATTTGCGCTATTATTACTGGGATCTCGGAGAATCCGTCGAAAATCGCAAACTGGGTTCCGCCGGAACAATCGGCGCGGATGTGGGAGTGCAGGCAAATTTGTACCATCGCATTTTCGGCGGCGTTTATGTTTACAATATTAACGCCCCTACTCTCGGCAAACAGGTAAAACACGATTTACCGCAGCGAATTGTCGTGGGAGCAGCCTACCGCCCCATCACCGAAGTTGTAACATCGATAAGTCTTGATAAAACGCTTGGTTTTGACACACAGGTATTGGGAGGCATTGAATTTTTCCCGGTACCCTGGCTTGCGCTTCGCCTGGGAGCAGGCACAACGCCCAACCGTTTTACAGCAGGTTTTGGCTTAAAGTTCAAAGGATTGATTCTGGATTACTCGTTCCAGAATCATCCGGTGCTGCCGGAAACCCATAAAATCGGAATTATCTATCAATTTGCGAATGAATTATGAAACCGAAAAGTCATTTACTCAATTTGAATAGTCATTGCCTTATGAAAATTATTAACACTACTTGCCGCAGGTCGGTTCAAAACTCTTTGAACGGGAGCAACCGTCAAAAACCGGTCCTTAATCCGCGATTTGAACGGTTGCAAATTTTTAGCCGAATATTAACGCTTTTGATGATTTTTACTTTATTCCTTTTACCCACCAAATCGCGGGCTGCGGAGAAACTGGATCTCAATCGGGCGAGCTATGATGAAATTGCCGCCTTGCCAGTAAGCGAAAAGATTGCCAGAGAATTGTACGAACGCATTGAATATCAGGGCTATTTTACAAGCATCTATCAGCTTCGCGATATTCCGGGAATGGATGTTGAGACGTTTAATAAATTAAAGGAGCTGGTTAAAATTGTTCCCGTTAAATCGGAATCGAAAGTGCAGGAACGTATTGAGCGGATTTACTATCGACTGGAACGCTGGTCGTCGAATGAAGGCATCAACAGCGATTTCATCGATTTATGGATTGAAAAGGCGCTCGAACCGATCGATATTAATTCCATTCGTTACGAAGATCTGGTAAACCTGCAAAATGTTTCTCCGGTCGATGCGGTGGCGATTTTAAATCAGCGCCAAATCACGCACTGGTTCAGGAACGAACGCGATTTACGTTACACGCCCGGTTTATCTAATTACGCTTTCAGAAGCGTCCGTTATTTTGTCCAATACCGGGAAGAAAATCATACAAATTGGCACGGCAACGTTTTGCTGCGAATGGATAATACGCCTTTCATGGCTACCGAAGCAGAGCAGTCGAGTCAGGCGCAAAATTTGGACCTTCTGCAAAACCGCCTGACCGGGGTCAATCAAATACCCGCCGTCTATTCCAAAGCCCGCTTTACCAAAGGCAAGCATCTGGAATTCGGTGTGGCTTACGTCCGAACCCTCGGCGAACCGATGCATTACGCCCTGACAAAACCTTTCCATTTTCCAAAGGTCAAATACAATTTTATCTGGAAAAATTTACAATGGAAAGACCTTGTTATGCGGCGGCTTATTCTTGGATATTACAAGGTTACGCTGGGTCAGGGCGTGGTCATGGAGAATACCGACTTTTTTACGCCGCGCAAATCGGGTTATGGCTTCCGCAAACGATTTAACGGACTTTCCGGCGATCTTTCGCGAACCCGCGAATTCACATTAAGGGGTTTGGCTTTTGAATTGGATTACCGCAATTTGCGCGGAATCGGATTTGTCTCGTACGACTCGCGAGACGCCATTCTCAATAAAGAAAAATATCAGGGCAAG
>JAJRSN010000286.1 GCA_024278715.1 Calditrichota bacterium | reverse complement strand
TGGAACGTCTCGTCGCCAATCAGAACCGATTGGTTAACCGCCTGATTTATGAAGCTGAACAATTGCTCGATCAGGGAAAACACAAAGAAGCGGGCATGAAGTTGCTCATTGCCGAACGCGGAGCGCCAAAAAACCGCAAACTATTAAAATTGTATCATGAAAAAGGGATTAAAACCCTGGTTCAGCAAATCGAAAATGATTACCTGCGCGATAAGGCTCAGAATAAGGTTTCGGACGAAACTTACTTTGGCGATTTGTACTACATCATCGACGAAAAAAATCATATTATTGATTTGACCGAAAAAGGCAGAGAAGAATTAAATCCCAATGATCCCGATATGTTCCTGCTTCCCGATTTGGGCGATGAAATAGCCAAAATCGAAAGCGATCCAGACCTATCTTACGAAGAAAAACTGATCCGCAAAGAAGAAGTTCACAGCCTTTATTCAGAACGCAGCGAAAAAATTCAGAACATAGCCCAGTTATTGCGAGCATATACTCTTTATGAAAGAGACCAGGAATATGTGGTTCAGGACGGCAAAGTATTAATCGTTGATGAATTCACCGGACGTATTTTGCACGGTCGTCGTTACAGCGACGGTCTGCATCAGGCGATTGAAGCCAAAGAAAACGTCCAGATCGAAAAAGAAACGCAAACTTTAGCCACAATTACCCTGCAAAATTACTTTAGAATGTACGATAAATTAGCGGGAATGACAGGTACCGCCGAAACCGAAGCGGCGGAATTCTGGGAAATTTACAAGCTGGATGTGGTTGTGGTTCCGACCAATAAACCGGTGGTTCGTATCGATTATGAAGACGTGGTTTACCGGAGTAAGCGTGAAAAGTACAACGCGGTGATTGAGCAAATCATCAAAGAACGCGAAAAAGGGCGACCGATTCTTGTCGGTACCACCACTGTAGAAGTGTCCGAAATTTTAAGCCGAATGCTCAAGCGGCGCGGAATTCCTCATAATGTATTAAACGCCAAGCACCATGCCCGTGAGGCGGAAATTATCGCGCATGCCGGCGAACCACGCGCAGTGACAATTGCCACCAATATGGCTGGTCGCGGTACGGACATCAAATTAGGCGAAGGAGTGGTGGAAGCCGGCGGTTTGGCGATTATCGGTACGGAACGTCACGAATCCCTACGCATCGATCGTCAGTTGCGCGGGCGTGCCGGACGTCAGGGCGACCCCGGCAGCAGTGTCTTTTTCCTCAGTTTAGAAGACGATTTAATGCGGCTTTTCGGAAGCGAACGCGTCGCCCGAATCATGGATCGTCTCGGCGTGCAGGAAGGCGAAGTTATTACGCATTCGATGATTACGCGCTCCATCGAAAAAGCGCAGAAAAAGGTTGAAATGCAGAACTTTGCTATTCGTAAACGTCTGTTGGAATACGACGATGTTATGAATCAGCAGCGCGAAATTATTTACGACCGGCGAAGGGTCGCGCTTATGCAGGAAGACACACGGGAAGAAGTCGAAAGCATATTGGATGAATTTATTGAGCATAAACTCGATTTGTACGTTCCGCAAAGAGCGCATTACGAAGAATGGCAATTAGATAGTTTGGAAACAGACCTCGGCAATGTTTTGAACATTTCGCTCTATCAGGTTAAACAGAACATTCAGGACTACGATCGCGAAAGTCTGCAGCAATATATTAAAGATCAGGCTCTGCGTATTTATGAGCTGAAAGAGAAACGCATCGGTCGTGAACGCATGTCCGTTCTTGAGCGCTACTTTATTTTGAGAGTGATCGATGATAAATGGAAAGATCATCTCTATCAAATGGACATGTTAAAAGAAGGCATTCACCTGCGCGCCTACGGACAAAAGGATCCGTTGGTTGAATACAAGCGTGAAGCCTACAATATGTTCGAAAACCTGATTCATGAAATTAACGAAGAGACTCTGCATTGGCTGTGGAGATTTCAATTGGTCGAAGAACCTGTCAATCGGGCGGAAGCGCGTCAAAGACAACCGCAGCATGTTCAGCTTATTCACGAAAGCGCTTCCGGCATGGCTTTCGATTCATCGTTTCAGGAAGAGAGCGATATTCAAAAAGCGGGTAAGCAGCGTTCAAGTAAAAAGCAGCCGATCCGCGTGGGTGAAAAAATCGGACCCAACGATCCGTGCCCGTGCGGGAGCGGAAAAAAATATAAAAAGTGCCACGGCGCTTTAAACAGTTAATAGATGAAACCCGGTTTTAAAGCCGGGTTTTTTTGTATGTGTAAAAATTATTGTCTGAAAGTAAAAAACCAGCGAATTAAACTGACCACAATTAAAATAAAGCCTTCCAGTCGCGATATTCTCCATCCGGTGCGCATCATAATAACCACGGTTGTAACAAGCAGCACAAGAATAAAAATATCCAGGGGCGCGTCTTTAGCCACGTGCAGCGGTCGAAGAATCGCGGCAAGTCCCAGTACGCCCATAATGTTAAACAGATCGCTTCCGATCAGATTTCCGGCTGAAATTCCGTGACGTCCTTTAATGGCGGCTACCAATGACGTGGCAAATTCGGGCGCCGATGTTCCAGCCGCCACAACAGTAACGGCAATAGCCCATTCTGAAAGACCCATCTTTTTTGCCAAAAATGACGCCGATCCCACTAAAAAATGACCGCCCGCCACCACAAGACCGAGTCCGATAATTAACTTGACTATATGATACCAGCGAAATTCGCCCGCCGTGTTATCTTCTTCGATTACTTCCTTATGAATAAACAGATAACTAAGGTAAACAACCAAACAGGATACAAGAAAAATCCCCTCCCAAAAGGCAATGGAATAATCTCTTAAAAAGAAAAGTAAAATTACGGAGATGGCTATTAATATGGTTCCTTCGCGATAAACAATTTTTGGGCTTGTTTTGATTGTTTGCAGTAAAGCCACCCCACCAAGAATAAAACCCAAATTAAAAATGTTGGAACCCACAATATTACCCACCGAAATATCCGGCTGATGTTTTATAGCAGCCGTAATGGTGACGGAAAATTCAGGCGCCGAAGTCCCGAGAGCGACAATGGTCAAACCAACCACCAGATCCGAAATGCCGAGTTTATAAGCAATTTTTGGCGCAGAGTCCACAATCCATAATGCGCCGAACCAAAGAAAAACAACGCTCAGAATTAGTATTCCGGTATTTACGAATAATTCCATAAACTTCCCTCAATTGTACAATAGATGTAAAACTAATAAATTAAACGTTTACCTTCAACAAGCTTGAACGATTAAAGACACAATTTTGTGGCTTGTATTAAAAAACCTTCTGCCGCACAAATAAATTGCTTTAAACAGAGTGTCTTACTATTTTTGTGAAGCAAAAATAAAGGATTATCGAGATCATGCGTCTGTTTTTCAGAACCGTTGGCAAGGGACAACCGCTGATTATTCTTCACGGATTATTCGGAATGTCCGATAACTGGATGTCGATTGGTAAACAGCTATCGCGATATTTTCGGGTGTTTTTGCTCGATTTACGAAATCATGGCAAATCGCCGCATCATCCGGAATTCAATTATTCCGTAATGGTTCGGGACCTGGTTGAATTTATTCGGGAACAGAACCTTAAAAATGTTAACTTGCTGGGGCATTCCATGGGCGGTAAAGTAAGCATGTTGTTTGCGCTTAACCATCCGGAATCGGTCAGCCGTTTAATAGTAGTGGATATCGCTCCGCGAGCCTATAACCATCCTTATTTTAAACAATTTCTTGAATTACTGTTAAAATTGGACGTCTCAAATTTAAAAACCAGAGCCGAAGCCGACCGGTTTTTGAGCCGCCAAATACCTCAAGCCGCAATCCGGCAGTTTCTGCTTAAAAACCTGCAAAGAGATCGGCAGAATCGATTTTATTGGAAAATTAATCTTCAGGCTGTTTACCGGAACCTGGATCGAATTTTGGAAGCCATCCGTTCCGAACGACCATTTAACGGGCGCGCTTTGTTTTTACGCGGAGAGCTTTCCGATTACATTAGTGATGACGATTTTCAGGAAATTTACCGGCTGTTTCCAAACGCGCAAATTAAAACCATTCCCAAAGCAACGCACTGGGTGCACGCCGACGCGCCGAAATTGTTGATCGATAATATTCTGGAATTTATTAAACCCGAACAGGTTCAATAATTAAAAGGGAATTACTATGGCACTCAAAGACCTCATCAAAAAAAATCGCAGTTGCCGCAGATTTAAACAACATGAACAAATTCCGTTAAGCGAGCTGGAGGAATTGATAGAATTAGCCCGGCTTTCTGCTTCCGCGTCTAATTTGCAGCCCTTAAAATACATACTTTCTTCCGACCCTGAAACCAACGCCAAAATTTTCCCTCATCTTGCCTGGGCTGGTTATTTAACCGACTGGTCCGGTCCGGCGGAAGGCGAACGTCCCGCAGCCTACATCATCGTTCTGGCGGATAAACGCATCAAGTATCCCCTTGATTGCGATCATGGAATTGCCGCGCAGAGCATTTTGCTGGGCGCCGCGGAAAAAGGGTACGCCGGCTGCATTATCGGTTCGATCAAAAGAAAAAAACTAATGCAAATTTTAAACATACCCGATCATTTTGAAATTTTATTGGTGCTCGCTCTGGGAAAGCCCAATGAAACAATTGTTCTGGAAGAGGTGGGTAAAGACGGAGATATCAGGTACTGGCGCGACGAACAGGGAGTCCATCATGTTCCGAAGCGCTCTTTAAATGAAATCATTATTCAAAAATTTTAATATCAATATCCCGACGGGAGGTAACATGAAGTTCAGAATCAGCATTACATTTGTTGTCATTGGTTTATTGTTTATTGCCTGCCAAAAAATGACGATAAACGATTATCAAAAAATGGTTGACAGGGGTGAGTTTAGTAGGGCGGAAAAAATGATTAAAGAACGCCTTTCCGAAGATAAAAACATAACGGAATCCGAAAGGAAACAGATGGAATTTGAATTGGAACGGATGAATCGCATTCGCAAAGATTTTACCAAAACGCGTGAAGAGGTGGTTGCTTTTATCAAACAATACATTCCGGACGTAACCGATAAAGATCTTGAACGCTGGGAAAAAGAGAAAAAATTGGAATACATGGAGATCGACGGACAAAAACGGTATTTTAATCGCGCCGCCAGAAATTTGTTTCGCCTGGACAAGAATTGTCTTCGCATCTGGAACGCGCGCCATCGGGAAGAAAAGAAGGAAAAATTTGATCTGGACGGACATATCAGGCAAGTGATAAGCGAATGTTTACAAACCGGCGAGCCCTATTCCGTACCGGTGCGTTTGAGAATTACACATCGAATTGAGGTGAATCCGGACGCGGTGCCTGCGGGCGAAACCATCCGTTGTTGGATCCCCTTTCCGCGGGAAATTCCGCATCGTCAGATTAATATCAAACTGTTGAAAACCGAACCCGAAAAATACCTTTTAGCCCCAAATGACAAATTACAACGTACAATTTATTTCGAAAAAAAGAGCGTAGCCGGAGAAAAAACCGTTTTTAGCGTTGAATACGAATACACAACCCAGGGAGTTTATGCGGATATCGATCCGGAAAAAGTTAAGCCGATCGATCCGCAGGGAGATTTGAGCCGTTATTTAAAAGAAGAACCGCCGCATATTGTTTTTCTTGATACACTTAAAAAATTATCCGAACGCATCGTCGGCTCGGAAACCAATCCCTACCGGATTGCTCAAAAGATCTTTGCCTGGGTAGATACCAACATCACCTGGGCTTCGGCGCGGGAATATTCGACCATTCGCGATCTCTCTTTATACCCCGTGCTCAACAGACACGGCGACTGCGGCATTCAGACTTTTTTATTAATGACGCTATTCCGCATGAACGGCATTCCGGCTCGCTGGCAGAGCGGATGGGAATTTCAACCTCCGAATGACAGTATGCACGACTGGTCAATGGTCTATTTTGAACCTTATGGCTGGGTTCCCGCGGATGTCACTTACGGCATGCGCAAATCCGATGATCCCAAATTCAAATTCTTTTATCTGAACGGAATGGACAGTTATCGCCTGATTTTTAATGACGATTATTCCAAACAGTTTTATCCTCCGAAGAAATATTTCCGTTCGGAAACCGTTGATTCTCAAAGAGGCGAGTTAGAATGGAAAGGCGGAAACTTATATTTCGATCAATGGGACTGGTTTTTGGACTGGAAAGTAATCAGCGATTAACTTTGAAATTTGCGGAGACTAACAGAATGAATCATGGAGTCTCCGCGTCAGCCGAAACGGCAAAAATATTGAGAGCGGAAAACGTGACGGACTACTGTTGAATTGTCGGGAATGAATTTTTCCTCGCCAGCGGAAATAGGAGGATTTTGAATAATGTCAAAGCAGAAAAGAAATATTGTCTATTCCACAGACCCTGACTGGAAAAAACGGGATAACATTGAAGATGACGATGCAAATTTTAACGTAAGACAGTCTGTGGTTTATATTCGTCGTGAAACAAAGGGACGCGGCGGGAAAACGGTTACCATAGTAAAGGGTCTTGTAGGCGACCTGAGGGCGTGGAAAAAAGAACTGCAAAAAGTTTGCGGAGCGGGCGGCACGGTGAAAAGTCCGGAGATTGAAATTCAGGGCGATCAACGGGAAAGGATTGCCCGTTTTCTGTCCGCGAAAGGTATTAAAAGCAAATTCTCCGGCGGATAAAACCTATTGTTTACCGTTAATGTTTTTCTGACGGTAAAGCGGATATTTGTCGGCTTCCGCAGAAAAGCTCCCTTTAAAGTAGGAATAGTTCGATTAAATTTTAAGTATCGCTCATTCTTTTTCAGGCTTTTCCAGAACGATTACCAGAAAGGGCCACAGGGGAATACCGATATTCTTTTTGAAAATTATTCGTGCTCCCATTTTTTCCAGCATCGGAAGAACGGAAACCGAACGACATCCGAGCGAAAGCATGGGTAAACGCCAGACAATTTTTTCAATCCGGTCGGCTAACAATTTGACAAAGGGATTTTTAGGAAGGGTTGAGTGCGCGATGCCGATTCTGCCGCCGAACTTTGCTACCCGATAAAGTTCCGCGGCGCCCTGACCGGGATCGTATAAAGGGCATAAACTATATGTGGAAAGGACAGCATCAAAAGAATTGTCCTCAAAGGGCAAATGCACCATGTCGCCGGAACAAAATTCCATTCGATCCGCGAGTCCGGCTTTTTCGGCGCGTTTTTTAGCGATATCCAACATTCCTTCGCTAAGATCAAACAAAGTTACCTTACCGGCAGGTCCGACTTTTTGTGCGGATAATAGGGCGGTGCTCCCTGTTCCCGATCCGCAATCAAGCACTTTAGCTCCGGCGCTAACCGCTTTTTTTACCAATAGCTTTCTTCCGCGCTGGTCGGAGCCCGCCGTTAAAAAAGAATGCTGCAAATCATAATGCTTCGCGGCACTGTTGTAAATTAATTGTAACTCCTGTTTATTCAAAGCATCGGGCATTTTGATATTAACCCTTCCGATTTAATAAAACAATGATTTGTTATTAAAGGCTATTGAACCCGCTTCAGCGCTTCATCAAGTAATTCTTCGATTCCCGCGAAATTCACCTCGTAATCTTTACGCGCTCTGCGAATGACTTCGTAAGCCTCTTCTTTGTTGTAAATACCGGCAATCTCCGTGTGGTGCTTTTTGTCACCCGGAATATCTTTGTAAGTAAGAAAATAGTGTTTTAGTCGTTCGATCAACGGTTCGGGTACGTCCTGAATATCTTCCCAGTTTCTGAAAACCATATCGTCTCTCAGATAGGCGACAATCTTATCATCCGCTTCGTTATTATCGATCATTCGCAATCCGCCGATCACAACAGCCGGTACGAGAATATTGCTGTTAGAGATGGGACGTTCTGTAAGAATGCAAATGTCCAAAGGGTCCTTATCGCCTTTGATGTCGCTTCTTCCCGTTTTTTTGTTGCAATAGTTTGCGCTGTGATCCGCGGAATAGGTTTGGGGAATAAATCCGTACAACATGGGGGGCATGGAAGAAAAGCGCTGCGGACGATCCACTTTTAATAAGCCGGTTTTTTTATCCAGCTCATATTTTACGGTATCTGTTGGCACCATTTCGATGTAAGCATTAACGATTTCGGGAGCATCATCGCCGATGTCAACGCCGTGCCACGGATGCGCCCTGAACAATAAGCCCATTAAAGACCATACCGGTTCTGAAGATTGTTTCATATTATTCCTTTCGTTTTTTGGTTTTTATGTAAAAAAATTCCAATTTATTTGATATTATCGTACAACATAATTAAAATAAATGTACTTATGAATTATTCCTAATGCTATTAATTTAACTAAAAAAGTTAAGTGAGGAGAAAAAAGATGAGGAATACGGTTCTTAAATGGTCGATTGCTATTTTAATTACCGTTGTTGCGGCGTATTATCAACGAACAACGGGACCCACTTATGAGCTCAGGGGAAAATTTGAAGTTGAAGGGGTAACTTACAAATACGAACTACCCAGAAGTCACGGAGGAGAAGGCGGACAGATTGTTTCGCTTGCCATACCCGATACTTCTTTACACGCCTCCCTTCATTACAAAAGATATAAGTTAAATGAAAATTGGGTTATCTTGCACATGAAACGAGAGGACGGCGTGTTAAAGGCGGAACTTCCTCATCAACCTCCCGCCGGCAAATTGGAATATTTTATCACGGTAAGTAAAAACGGAAAGACGCTTACAATTCCCCATGAGACGACCGTTGTTATTCGGTTTCGCGGAGAAGTGCCGCCGTGGGTCTTGGGTCCGCACATCCTTTTTATGTTTATCAGTATGCTTTTCGCGAATTATGCGGGTATCGAGGCGTTTTTCAAAGGAAGTAAAATACGGAAATATACTCTTTTAACCTGCATTTTTCTTTTTATCGGCGGAATGATTTTTGGTCCCCTTGTGCAAAAATTAGCCTTTGGCTCTTACTGGACCGGAGTTCCTTTTGGTTTTGATTTAACGGATAATAAAACGTTAATCGCCTTGATTTTCTGGCTGTTAGCTTTGTGGCGAATTTCCAAATCCGATCATCCGAACGCCCGCTGGTGGGTTATTCTTGCGGCAGTGGTCATGCTCATCGTATTTTTGATTCCCCACAGCATCATGGGTTCGGAACTTAATTATGAAACGATGAGCGTGGAAACCGGGAATTGAATTTAACCGGCTTGTTTTTGTTAAACAACATCGATGCGGAAAACGGTTGTGGATAATTTAATAAAAAATGCGGCTGATATTATTTGCCGGGCGAAGCACGTTACGGCGTTTACAGGCGCCGGTATTTCGGCGGAAAGCGGCATCCCTCCGTTTCGCGGACCCGGCGGATTGTGGAGTAAATATGACCCCGGCTATCTTATGATCGATTATTTTCTCGGCAATCCTTTAAAAAGCTGGGAACTGATCCGCGAATTGTTTTATGAAAATTTCGGCAGGGCAAAACCTAATTTGGCGCACATCGCTCTGGCAAAAATGGAGGAAAGGGGTCTGTTAAAGACCGTCATTACGCAAAACATCGACTATCTGCATCAATTGGCGGGCAGTAAAAATGTCTATGAATATCATGGAACGTATCGTTATTTAAGATGCGTTCAATGCGGCTATCGGCTTGTGGCTGAGGAGACCTATCTGGAAAATTTGCCTCCGAAGTGCCCGGAGTGCAGCGGTATTCTTAAGCCGGATTTTGTCTTTTTCGGAGAAATGATACCGGAAGATGCGGGCAGGCAGGGTTTTATTGAGGCGCAAAAAGCGGATGTGTTTTTAGTGATCGGATCCACCGGCGAAGTAATGCCCGCCGCGCAAATTCCGCATCAGGCGTTTATGAACGGATGCATAATTATTGAAATAAATATTCAACCGTCAAATTTCACAAATAATATCACTCATATTTTTCTTAGGGGAAAAGCAAGCGAGGTAATGAGCAAACTTGCGCGATATCTGGAAATTGAGCTGTAAAAATGATAAAATAAAAGCGGTTGTCGGATTTTGCAGAGCGGATAAATATTGACAAAATAGTTCGGTTTTAGTTGTAGTTAATATTATGCGGATCCCGGAAGCGGACAAGTACCGTTCCCGGTTAGGGGAGTAAGAGACGAACTCCGGTATTTCGCAGCCGTGAACCCGATCTTAATTGTACATCTGTTGGTGCTGAAGAAAATTACTCGAATCGGTTTGGGTACGCGCCATAGAACTCACGGACTCGAGCACGGCGTTCATATCCAAAGGCGGCTGCATAAACGTAATTGCGCCGATATTGAATTCCAGCGGCCAGTTGGCGGCGATCGATTTTAAGCGAATTAAGGATTGAATTTTTTGCAAAGCCGTTCTTGCCCCGCCTGCATTAATTTCCGGAAGAAGAATTAAAAAGTTGTCTTCGTCAATTCTGGTAAAAAGATCGGTTTTTCGCAGATTACTTTTCATGATTTGTGCGATATTCTTAAGAATTTCTTTTTCCATCTTAAAATTATGGTCTTTCCTTACGTCTTTTAATTTGTAACAGTCTAAATAGGCGAGAGTGATCGGTCTTTTGTAGCGGTTGCTACGATGTAGTTCTTCTTCGGCGCGCTGTAAAAATAAACGCGCGTTTAACCCTCCGGTTAGTTCATCCTGAACTATTAAATGTGCGTTGGCTTCTAACAGGTTTTTCAATTTTACGTTTATGCCTGTAAAAGCAATGAATAAAAAAGAAGCGCTTAAGGTGTTCCATACCGGGGGATCAACGGGTTTGGCAACAATGCTTAACGCTAAGTAGGTTGCCAGCGAAACTAGTGAAACGACAATGCCCATTTCCATTGTTGAAAGTAAAATGGCTAAACTGGCGGGAATCAGGTAAAGAATAAACAGATCAAAGCCTGTAATCCAATCAAGGTAAGCTATAAAGAAAAAAAGGAAAAGAGCTGTCAGCCCATTGAACCAGGAGGGCAGCTGTTTAATTTTTTGAACCAATAGTACGATTTGATTCATTGTGTCCTCCTAAATAATTGAATAAATGTGGGAACAATTCCCAATTAAAATCCGGTCTCAAAATCATTTGATATTCGTTTTGTGCGTTGCAGGATAAATTTTAAGTAAGCCCGCAAAATCGACTTTGAGATACCTGTCACTTATTAATATCGGATGCCTCTCCCAAAATTTTAATTAAATGTTAAAATATTTTGTAAAAACATTTATTATGTGTTTGTTCTTCTTTGGAGAAAGCCGGTTTTTCAGTCCAAAAAGTAAATTCGAACGGTTCGACAAGCTTCCTTCGTGTTGAAAAAAAGCCTAAGATCAAAACTCAATTAGGCGCTGGCTATCGGCAAAATTGTTCAAATAAAGTTAACGCAAATCCGTTAAAAAAAGTTCCTTTCGAGAATAAATACTCCGATAAAAGCAAAAGATTTCTTGTCGCTGCGCTCCTAATGTATTATTTTTTGCGCTCTTTGCGGTTATTATTTCCCGCTGATTGAGTTGAAGTTTTTTCGATTCATAATATTTATGTTTCATTTTCAATTCCGTGGCTAATCCGCGATAATTTGTGTATTAATGCTTCTTGCTAAAAAGGGACTATGGGATTAATTTAAATTCATTCCAATAAAAAACCGGCATCTAAGATGCCGGTTTCCAAACCCCGAATATCGGGACTTAAGAGGTGTTCAAAAAAGTGCTCACATATACTACGATCGGAATTTCACAAGGTTTCATTAATTTTTTGCAAAAATTTGAATCATTATTCTTTATTTTAACTGATAAAACGGATGACTTTATTTTAAGAAAGGGAGTATTCCCAAACTCAGTTCGGGAATGTAGGTAATTAAAACGAGAGCTATTAGTAAAATTAACAGAAAAGGCAGAGCGGATCGGTAAAGAAAAGTGATTGACTTATCGAAGCGAATGGAGGCGATAAACAGATTCATTCCCACGGGCGGAGTAGAATACCCGATTCCAAGGTTTGCCAGAAAGATTATGCCCAAATGAACCGGATCAATTCCGAAAGAATTGGCGATGGGGATTAACAACGGCACAATAACCATGATAGCCGAAAAAATATCCATCAAAGCTCCGACTACCAAAAGGAAAAGGTTTAAAAATAAAAGGAACATAAATGGAGAAGTGATTATGGATTTCATGCTTGCCAGAATTTTTGCGGGAACCTGAGCGTCGGTCATGTAATTTGCCAGACCCAGAGCCGCAGCCAAAATCACAATAATTCCGCCTACCATAATCATGCTCTTTTGGATGACAGCCGGTAAGTCTTTAAATAGGGAGATATCTTTGTAGATAAACACCTCAATAAAGAAAACATAAATGGCGGTTACGGCGGCGGCTTCGGTGGCGGTGAAAAGTCCGCCGTAAATTCCGCCGATAATAATGAACGGAAGCGGAATTTCCCATCCCGATTCTTTGATTACCCGAAACAAGTGTTTTTTTGTCGGACGTTCTTTCCGTAATTCTTTTATGTGCTTTCTGTGAAAAATAAACGCGTAAATGCTTAACAGAACGATCATTAAAATTCCCGGGATAATGCCGGCAGCAAACAATTGATCAATCGGGGTCTGGGCTACAAGACCGTACAGAATAATGGGCAGACTCGGCGGGAAAAGTAATCCCAGATTTCCGCTTGCCGTGAGAAGACCGAGCGTAAATTTTTCGGGATAGTTTTCCTGTAACATAATCGGATAGAGCAAGCCGCCCAGAGCAATTATAGTCACGCCCGAAGCTCCCGTAAAAGCGGTGAAAACGGCGCACGAAACCAGAGCCACTATTGCCAGTCCCGCCGGAAGCCAGCCTATCAACGCCTTTGAGAGATTGACCAAGCGCTTGGGCGTATTGCTTTCTGCCAATAGGTATCCCGCAAACGTGAAAAGAGGAATGGCTAAAAATATGGGCTGACTTGTCATGCGATAAAGTTCAATGATTACGGCGCTGCTGTCGATTCCGTTGAGATGGAACGCCAATAACGCCACCGATGAGATGATTACAAACAAGGGCGTGCCCAGCAGGGTCAACAGAATCAATATCAGAATGATTAGAATGGTAATCATCTGTCGCCGCTCCCGCCTTTTATGACTTCATCCAGTGACAACAGAGCGTTCAGGAAAAACCGCAGCGCCATCAGTCCGAATCCGATCGGAATGATAACCTGAAAATACCAGGCGGGAATATCCATGAACAAAGCGGAGCCGAATTCTTTTTCGGAAAGAACAAAATTCAGCGAAGCGTTGGTCAATAAAAGCGTAATAAAAAGCGAGAAAAGATGAATTATTAAATGAGCGAAAGACTGCGTTCTGCCCTTTAATGACCTGCTCAAAAGATCGATGTTAATGTGTTTGTTATCTTTTGTGGCGAGCGAAGCGCCGATGAAACTGACCCACAACACCAAATGCCGTAAAAAAATATCGCCCCATAAAAGACCGTAATTAAAAACCTTTCGCAGAACAATCTGCAGCCCGGCTAAAAACACCATGGTCAGTACAATCAGTACCAAAATTGCCGTCTCGAATTTCGCTATCCACTCATTAATCAAACGAATTGTTGACATCATTCAGCAGATTCTTTTTTTATTTAAATAAAACATAGGTATTTGAAAAATATAATTCAAGCCTATCTTAAAGCGAATATTTACGGAAAATTTATGGAACGATGTCTTTGGCAGAATTTGTTAAGGGTTAAGTGTTAAGGGTTAAATGTGTAAGGGAGTATGCGTTAAGCTGAGTAGGCTAATTGTCCCTTGTTCCTTGCTCCTTATGCCTTGTCCCTTGAATGTAAGCGTTAAGAGGCTTCTCCGGTCACTGGTTACTGGTCACATATTCGTTAAGCGTTAAGCGAACCTCTTCAAATCTTTTAACACAGTAGCTTGTGGTCACTGCTTTCCGCTTTCTGCTTTCTGATAATCTTTTGTCTTTTGTCTTACTCATCATTCGTTGCTCATCACACATTACGCATCACGCATTACGACCTTATCACTCGTCACTTCTCGTTAAGCTTCAGGCGAGAATTTTGAATTTCTCGATGTAAAAATTAAGCGTCGTTCTCGGAATACCCAGTAATCGTGCGGCGGAGCTGCGGTTGCCTTTCGTCTTTTCGAGAGCCTGGGCGATAAGTTCTTTTTGCGCGTGATGAAGAAGATTGCTCCCCGGTTCGGGCGATAAAGCAAGGGAGAAAAAGGAGGGCTCGTTTTCCTGAGAAGTAATGGAAAAGGGATTAAACGCCTTAAGAATTTCAGAATAGGTTAGTGTTTCTCCTTCAATCAATATCATAACGCGTTCGATTAAATTTTTAAGCTCTCTGATATTTCCGTTCCAAGGAGCGTTGGTTAAAAAGTGAACGGCATCCTCGGAAATTTGGGTGACTTTTTTATTAAAGCGATTATTGAAATCGTCAATAAAAACTTTTGTCAGCGGGATGATGTCTTCTTTTCTTTGGCGCAGCGGCGGAATTTCGATGGTAGCCACGTTAAGACGGTAAAACAGGTCTAATCTGAATTGTTTGCTTTCCACCATTTCCTTCAGATTAACATTGGTAGCGGCGATAATGCGGATATCGATTTTTTGCGATTGTACCGCGCCGATACGAAAAAATTCCTGACGCTCCATGATGTGCAGCAGTTTCGATTGCAGATCAAGCGTCAGTTCGCCGATTTCATCCAAAAAAAGCGTGCCGTTATTGGCGCGTTCGATTAATCCGACCTTACCTCCGGAATGCGCTCCGGTAAACGCTCCTTTCTCATAGCCGAATAATTCGCTTTCCATCAGGTTGGGGGGAATGGCGCAGCAGTTTATGGATATGAATGGCTGGGTGAAGCGGGGGCTTTTGTAGTGAACGTATTCCGCCAACAGATTTTTTCCCGTTCCCGTTTCGCCGGTGATTAATACCGTGCTGTCGGTCAGGGCAAACTTTTCGGCAATCTGCAAGACTTCTTTCATTACTTTGGATTCGGCGATGATTCTGGGCATGCCGGTATTTTTTAGCGACGCCGATTTTAAATTTTCCACTTCCTTCCGCAGCCGTAAATTGTCCAGAGCCCGCTGAACCGTAAAGCGGATCACGTCAGGATTCTGGTCTTTTTGCACAAAATCAAAAGCTCCGATTTTCATGGCGCGAACCGCAATATCCACATTACCGTAAGCAGTAACGATGATAAACAATGCCTGCGGTTCCATTGCCTTTAATTTTTCGAGAAGTTGCACGCCGTCCATGCTTCCGAGCCGATAGTCGAGTAAAAACAGATCGTACTTAAAATTCTGCGCTTTTTTCAGAGCTTCTTCCGCCGAATTGGAAAGTTCGATTACGCGTTCCGGATGATCCAGAATGCGTTTCAATGATTGCGCCACCGTTTTTTCATCATCCACAATATGTATGAAAAATTTCATGATATATCCTTTTTCTTGATTTTGGGGAAAGATAAAGTAAACGTGGAGCCGTAACCCGGCTTGCTTCGGACAGTGATTTTGATTTGGTGCTGGGTTAATATTTTCTGCACGATCGAAAGCCCCAGTCCCGTGCCCGACTCAAACTGGGTGTAAAAAGGGTCGAAAATGCGCGCCAGATCCTTTTCTTTAATGCCGAGACCGCTATCCTCAACCGAAATTTCTGCCGAACCGTTTTTGCATCGTCCTTTGATCAAAAGTTCGCCGTGATCCTGCATCGCTTTAAACGAATTCATGAAAAGATTAACGAACACCTGTTCCATCTGAAAGGGATCCGCAAAAACTTCAAAACAATCGCCCACAAATTCCTGATGAATTTTAATATTGGCTTTTTCGAACTTTTTGCGCACCAGTATCAAACACTTGTCAATTATCTCTATTAAATTGATGCGTTTGAATTCCGGCGGGTGGGGGGAGGCAAAGTCCAGAATAGAAGAAACAATTTTATGGATTTTGTTCAAACTCTGTTGTAATTCCGGGTAGATCTCTTTAAAAGCGGGTTGATTTTTTAACTGCTTGTTCAGATAATCCAGATTATTAGCCAAAGCAAATAAGGGATTTCTTAACTCATGCGCAATGCCGGCTGAAAGCTCTCCCAGAACCAGCATCTTTTCCATTTGAATGCTGTACATTTCCAGTTTTTTGCGTAATCGCAAATCGCGCAGATAGAAGAATGTTATTTGTTCTTCGGGAGCTAATTTGATATTGCCTATTTCGAAGACCTCCACCGGAATATTGGATTGGCGATCGGTAATGATTTCCGTTTCATAATGACGCGTCGGGTATGGGGCGTTAACCTGTTCGTCAAAAGATTTAATATTCTCGGAGCTCAGAATCTGTCGGATATTTTTGCCAATAACCGCCCGCTTCGAAGTTTCCAGCAGATCGGCAAAGCGGCTGTTGATTTCCGCAATCTTGCCGTCCTGAGCGGTAATGGCTATAGCCTCAAAAGAATTTTCAATAAGAGTTCGGTATTTTTCTTCCGAGAATTTTAGCTTTGATAGATAGGCGAGAATGGAATCCCTCATTCTGTTAAAGGCGTTGAACAATTTACCGATTTCGTAACTGACGTTTTCGGGCGGCTGCAGTTGAAAATCATAGTCCTGCGCTTCAATTTTTTGCGCGGCGAGGGTTAATTTTTCTATGGGATGAATGATGGTCTTGTGCAAACCAAAATAAAGAATGGTGCAAAGGATTAAAATTGTAATTAATGACGCGATAATCATAAATTGCAGATTTTGCCGCTTGGCGTCGCGGAACGATTCGGCTGATAGATGAATACTGATTCCGCCGCGTAAGTCTCCTTCATGGTATCCTTGTTTTTTATGGCAGCTAAGGCAGGACTTTTTTGTGTAAAGCGGAGCGAAATAACGGAAAAAAAGCTTGTCATTCTTTTTTTCGAAACCGTAGAATTCTTTTTTGGAATTTCCGTATTTTTCAAAATAGTTTAAGGCTTCCAATTCAAAATAATCGGGTTTGTTTTGCGGGTTAATATATTTTTTGCTGGACATGTGAAAATAGGCGTCGCCCAGATATAGCTTGCTTAAATTGCTTAATTCGCGGGTAATTAAGGCGGGGTTCCGCAGAACCAGAGTATCCGAATCCTGAGTAATAAGCGCAGGATGCGGGAGAAACGGGTTGATTTCGGCATCAGGCGTTTTTTTGACAAAAACACCGCCGTAGTCGGACGCCCAGTTTCGAACCGTAACAACCATCCGGTAAAGAGTGCGGGCGTTGTTTAAAAGCGCCTTCTCTATTTGTTGATTATAGCGAATGGTGAGAAGGCTAAAAATCGCCGACAGAATTATAGTGGTTGTAATCCCAATCAATAAGATAATTCGACCGGTAAGTTTCATGGTTTTTCTCCTGCTTTAATTTGAGATTATTGGGAAAAAAATTCAAATGTTTTTTGCGATATTGGCGGAATACGGTCAGATGACGGCATGTCGTCATATCCGGCGGTAGAATCAAGCGGGCGGGATTTTTGTAACACGCGGAAAAACAAAGGATTACACAATTTGATAATACTGGCATACGATTTGAACAATAAAAAAGTAAAATAATTCACATGCAATTCAAAAGTAGGAGGAACTATGAAACATTTAATTCGGGTTTGTGTGGTTTTAATCGTCTTATCAACTCTTCTTTATTCCGCCGATTTCAAAGTGAACGGGGTTTACACAGCCTGGGGTCAATCGCAACATGATTTTACCTTTGGGGCAAAAAAGTACAACGACAATTACGTTGTTCAAATGCTTCGTTTTAAAGTTCAAGTAGCGGTGAACGAGCACCTGAGAGCCGTCACGCGTTTTGACATGGCTCAGGGCTGGTGGGGCGTTGACAACGCATTAAAAAGCAAGCTGCGCACCGGTACGGCTGGCGGTAGTTCTTTGTTCGATTTTAAAGACACCAACTTTTTGTTTCATGTTGATCAGGCGTACATTGAATTCGATTTACCCGAAAAACCGTTAACCTTTCGCGTCGGTCGTATGTGGTACGGCGTCGGAAACAAGATTATGGTAGATAATAATTACGACGGTATTCAGGCAGATTTGAAAGGCGTGTTAGGCAAAAAAATAACTTTGAGCTGGGCTAAAGTTTCCGAAGGAGTTGACGGATTAAGCGACGAGAAGAGTCTGCCCCCGGATCAACGCAAGTTTACGGACGGCAGAGATGCGCACTTGTTTTCTTTTAATTTTAACAACAAAGTCAGCTCGCTCGATTACAATGTTTACGGATTTTTCTACAACGACGCAAGCGTCGCCGATATGAACGCCTATGTCCCGGATCATCTGCAATTTTTTAAAACGCGTTTCTCTCCACAGGTTACGCAGTTAACCGCTCTGGGCGTTTCAGGAACATTCAAAAAGGGAAAAATCAAAGCGGATTTCGAGGCTGATTATTTAACGGGTAAGGATGATATTAAAAATAAGGTACACGGGGAAAAACAAAACTGGGATATTAATGACGGAAATCTTGCCGGGTACAATCTGTATCTTAAATTGGTTCATACTACGACGGATAAATTATCTCTGGGCGGCGTTTTTGGCATGGGCTCCGGCGATAACGATTTGAGCGGAGGCAAGGGAAATGTGAACAAACTCAGAACTTCCGGATTCTTTTACATTACCGAAGTGTGGGAAGATTCGATTATGCCGGATGAAGAAGGTATTACGCCTCAGGGATTGGGAGCTCCGAACGTGCGCGGATACCGCGAATTGGAAAATACAACCATTCTGCAAATTAACGCCGAATATAAGCCTCTTAAAAAGTTGAGTACCTTCGTATCCTATAACTATCTGCGTTCGACTCAGCCGGTCCATGCCTGGGCAAGCGACGGCGCCGGCGACTGGAAAATCGATCCCGACACCAAGGCAAACGATTTGGGGCAGGAAGTGGATTTTCGGGTCAGTTACAAAATTTACGATGAATTAACATTCACCCTGCGCGGCGGATATTTTGTTCCGGGTAAAGCCGCCGGTTATCTTATCAACGGCACCGATTCATACAACGATCCTGCCTGGGAATTAAAATCAACTCTTACACTCAAATTTTGATCAGAAGGCTTTATTTAAGCCTTCCCGTTTTCAATAAATGAGGGAGAAGTCATGAGCAAAACAACAAAGTGGTTATTAGCCGTCGCCGGAGTGCTGATCATAATATTTTCTTTGCAACTTAATTTGCAGGCGGATGATGAAAAAGAAGAGAAGCATCCGGAGGTTGATTTCACGCAATCTTGTATGGAATGTCATAAAGAGGTAACGCCGGATATTGTTCGGGACTGGGAAAAAAGTAAACATGGCATGATGAATTTTGGTTGTTATATGTGTCACGGAGACGGACAGGTTGAGTTCTACAGAAAGCCGTCAACGGAAACATGTTTAAGTTGCCATACCGGAGAGCCTGTGGATGCGAGAAAAGGCGGCAACTTGCAGTGTTTTTCCTGCCACAACGGACACAGCTTAAAGTTTCATCAATAAGCTAAAAGTTAAAAAGTAGGGAGTTGAAAAATGGGCTTAACCCGTAGAGAATTTATAAAGACTTCTGCAGCAGCAGCCGCTGCAGCCAGTTTGGGAACCTCTTTAATCCCCGGGGCGGCTTCTCAGCTATTTGCCGATTCCACCAAATGGCACAAATCCGTTTGCCGTTTTTGCGGCACCGGGTGCGGCGTGATGGTCGGGGAAAGGGACGGAAAAGTAGTTGCCGTTAAAGGCGATAATTTGAATACCATTAACAAAGGACACCTCTGCGTTAAAGGATTTTATCTCCATAAAATTGTTTATTCCGATACCCGCTTAAAACATCCCATGATCAAAAAAGACGGCAAATTCCAAAGAGTAAGCTGGGATGAAGCCTTGAATTTTATCGCCGAAAGGTTCAATAGCATCCGAAAACAGTACGGACCCGACGCGCTGGCTTTTTACGGTTCGGGTCAGGCGGAAACCGAAGAAACCTACATGGCAAATAAGCTTTACAAGGGCTGTATTGGAACCAACAATATGGAAGGAAATCCGCGACTGTGTATGGCAAGCGCGGTCGGGGGTTATCTGACCTCGCTGGGACTCGACGAGCCGGTAGGCACTTACGACGATATTGAACAGGCTGAATTTTTTATGTTAATAGGAAGCAATACCGCCGAATGCCACCCGATTTTGTTCGAGAGAATTATACGCCGCAAACATCAGAATCCCAATGTAAAAATTCTGATCATCGATCCGCGTAAAACGCCTACGGATCAGATCACCGATTTACACCTGTTTCCCAAACCCGGTTACGATCTTGCCATTCTGCATGCCATGGCTCGGATAATTATCAAAGAAGGATATGCGGACGAACAGTTCATCAAAGAAAATGTTGTTTTTAAAGACAACAAAACAGATTTGACCTTTGAGGAATACAAACAATTTCTCGAAAAGTACACTCCGGAATATGCGGCTAACGACAGCGGTGTTCCGGCTGAAGATATTGTCGCCGCGGCTCGAATGTT
>JAJRSN010000285.1 GCA_024278715.1 Calditrichota bacterium | reverse complement strand
CTCAAACGAATTGGTTGAACCAAAGCCGAAGCCACCAAAGTAAAAAATTTAAGCGTATTGCTAAGATTACGATTTGGGTTGTAAACAAAAGTGATGTTTAAAACGCCGAGGAATTGATAATCGCTTATGATCGGCACGCCAATGTAAGTTAACTCCCGGTCTTTTTTGGGATTCCATCCTTTTAAACGATTTAAAAACAGCGGCTCTTTACTCACCTTGGGAACCACAATAGGATTCATGGTTTCCGCCACTTTTCCCGTCAACCCTTCTCCGAAGCGGTAACGGATATTCATTGCCTCCGGCGCGAATCCGATGCAGGCTTCTATATGCAATGTGTTTTCATTATCCTCGGTCAACAACACAGCGCCCGATTTGATGTTAAATGATTTAAAAAGAATATTCAAGGTGGCATCCATCGATTCCTTAATATTCAGCGAGCGGCTCACGGCTTGATTAATTTCCTGAAGAATTGAGAGCTTACGCACCAAAGAATCGTGTTGTTTTTTTAATTTATTCTCTGCCATCGAAATACCTCGATTTATTTCTGACAATTTTGTAATATTATTGTTAGAAATCTACAAAATTGTATCTCTTTTTACAAATCCCTTATTATTTAAAACGGAGCGCCGGGTCAATGCAAATCCGCCGGACCTCGGTTAACGGCGACGTCCGGGCGCGGAACCTCCTTTTTTCCGCAGGCAATTTTCCCTAACAATTAGTATGTTCAATCAAAAACAATGCCAGAAAGATATTATTCCTTTTTCAGAGCATTTACCGCCATAAAATGCCCTTTATGTCTTAAACAGACGCATTAAGACGAAAATCAAGACCTTAGAAGTTACATATTTGTATGTTTTATTTTTATTAATTACACTTTTGTAGCTTTTTTTCGTCTTTCAATAAACTTAAATTTTAACGGCGCGACAACCGTAACCATTTATTTTCAAAGCAACTTACCTTCTGCAAAGTAATCTATGAGCGTACGACATAAGTTAATGGCACAGTATCTGCTTTACAAATATTATTATTAATTCGAGGAATGTCTAACAAAATAAACGGGAGTATTTTCATGAGCTCAAAATCGATTCGTCATCAAATCTTAATGGATTTAGCCGGGGAGGCAATGAGTCCGCCGGAAAAATTACAGCGCGTGGAATTCGGAGAGAACACCTTTAACGATCGAGTAATGCGCGAAAAGTTGCCAAAAGATGTTTACAAAAAATTAATAAAAACCATCCAGGCCGGCGAAAAACTGGATTTGGGCATAGCCAATGCAGTCGCTCACGCCATGAAGGAATGGGCGATCAGCAAGGGCGTTACGCACTTTACGCACTGGTTCCAACCGCAAACCGGACTTACCGCCGAAAAACACGATTCTTTTTACGAGCTGGAAACCGACGGGCAGGTAATCGAACGTTTTAAAGGGGATCAACTGGTGCAGGGCGAACCCGATGCTTCTTCGTTCCCCAGCGGCGGAATGCGCACCACTTTTGAAGCCCGCGGTTACACCATGTGGGATCCTTCCAGTCCCGCCTTTATTATCGACGGTCCAAACGGCGGCGGAATTCTCTGCGTTCCCTCGGTGTTTATCAGTTATACCGGAGAAGCTTTGGATAAAAAAACTCCTTTGCTGCGCTCCATGGAGGCTATCAATCGCGCAGCGTTGCGCGCTTTGCGTCTGTTCGGCAATAAAACCGCAAACCGGGTTGTTCCCACCGTGGGCACTGAACAGGAATACTTTTTAATCGACAAACGCTTTTTCAATTTACGTCCCGATTTACGCATATCCGGGAGAACGCTGATCGGCGCGGAGCCCCCTAAGGGTCAGCAGTTGGAAGATCACTATTTTGGCACCATTAAAGAACGCGTTCTGGCTTTTATGCAGGATGCCGAGCACGAATTGTACCGGCTTGGCGTGCCCGCAAAAACACGTCATAACGAAGTAGCGCCCCATCAGTATGAAATCGCTCCGATCTTTGCAGAATTAAATGTCGGCGCGGACCGCAATCAATTGATCATGGAAGTTCTGAAAAAAGTGGCTAACCGGCATGGGCTTGCTTTGCTTTTACACGAAAAACCTTTCAAAGGAATTAACGGCAGCGGTAAACACAACAACTGGTCCATTGCCGATTCCGAAGGCAATAATCTTCTTGATCCGGGCAAAACGCCGGAAGAAAACCTGCAATTTTTGGTTTTTCTGGTTTCTGTTTTGCGAGCCGTTTACAATTACGGCGATCTGTTGCGCGCCTCTATCGCCTCGGCAAGCAACGACCACCGTCTCGGAGCCAATGAAGCGCCCCCGGCTATCATGTCGGTCTTTTTGGGCGAGCGTCTGACCGAAATTTTGGACGACATTAAAGCTGGAAAAGAAATAAAGAGAACCGAAGAATTTATCATCGATCTGGGAATTAGTAAACTGCCGTCGATCCTGCGCGACAACACCGACCGAAACCGCACTTCTCCATTTGCCTTTACGGGCAACAGATTCGAGTTTCGCGCTTTGGGATCTTCGGCGTCCATCTCCATGGCTAACACCATGCTGAGCGCCGCTGTCGCCGACTCAATAGATATTATTCTGAACGATATTCAAAGCGAACTGGAAAAAGGCAAGGAATTCAAAGCCGCCGTGCTCAATGCCTTACGTAAACACATCATCGAAACGGAGCCCATTCGTTTTGAAGGCAACAACTACAGCAAAGAATGGGAAGAAGAAGCCGAGCGCCGCGGACTGCCTAATATCAAACGCACCGGCTATGCCCTGTCGTCTTTCATCGATCCGAAAAACGTGGCGATGCTGGAACGTCAAAAAGTCTTTTACAAAGAAGAACTGGACGCCCGCTACCATACCAAACTGGAACAGTACGTAAAAACCCTTGATATTGAAGTTGACACGCTTTGCGATATTGTCAGAACTCAAATTTTACCGGCTGCAATTCAATACCAAACAGAACTTGCCACCGCTCTTAAAGAATCCCACGCCGTGGCGGCGATTGTCAACGATTTGGATCTGAAGCCTGTGTCTCAAACGTTAAAAAATGTCAATACCGCTATCAAAAAATTAAGCGAACGTTGCCAAAAGCTTTGCGAACTATTAAAAGAAGGTCTTGCCATCGAGGATGTTGAAAAACAAGCCCGTTTCTTTTCGGATCACGTGGTGGATCAGATTGAAGCGGTGCGGGAACCGGCAGACGAATTGGAGTCCATTCTGCCCGATAATCTGTGGCCCCTGCCCAAATATTCGGAGATGCTCTTTATTTTATAGAACAAATCACAAAGGCAGCCTGCGGGCTGCCTTTTTTTTATTTTTTTCGATAGTTAATTAAAACAGGCGAATGACTTGCGTTAAGGGTGTAAGCTGTGCTGGTTACTTTGTTACTTTGTAACTTTTCGTTAATCGTTAAGCGTTAATTGTATAAGCGTTAAGCGGCTTCTTCATCTTCGTTTAACATTAAATATCACTTTGTCACTCTGTCACTTTGTTACTTTGTTACTTTGTAACTTTGTAACTTTTCGTTAATCGTTAAGCGTTAATGGTATAATCGTTAAGCGGCTTCTCCAGCACGTCAAACCAGCGGAACGGCTTTCCGCATTCTGCTTT
>JAJRSN010000284.1 GCA_024278715.1 Calditrichota bacterium | reverse complement strand
TAGAAAATCATTAAACGATTTTTCGCCAAAACACGCGTCACTACAATTCGTTAAGCGTTAAAGGTTAAGCGGACATCTCCGACTCGCTTAGCACGATAGATTGTGGTCACCGCTTTCTGCATTCTGCTTTCTGATAACCTTTACTTTAATCTTTTTCCTTTAATCTTTTTCCTTTAATCTTTAATCTTATTCCTCACTCTTTCGCCATCAGCAGCTTTTTAAATCCGTTGCGGCTTAAAATTTCGAATTTTTTGGCGATTTCTTCTTCATCGTCCATCTCTTCGTCTGTGATGTAGTGAATATCCAAAAGCCCTCCCGCTTTGTAACCCGTCCTTATATAATTCATCTCATCAAGGCACAAACTCCAGCCTTCGAACCAGTTGTCCAATTCGCGTTTTTGCTGCGGGCTGCCCGCAAAGTGCACAAGAAGATCAATATCGCTCCCGGCTTGCGCCATTCCAGTTTTGGTGCTACCCAAAAGGTATAATTCTTTTACTCCAAAGCGCTTGGGATCGAGTTGTTCGGCAATACGTTCCGCCATTTGTTGACGCCATTGCCAGTGATCCATATAAGAATGCCCGAAAATTGCTCCCTGCGGCTCTTTGTTGTTCGGGCTAATTGAATCGGGAGGAGCCAGAATTCCCATGGCTCGTTCCTGATCGCCGTTCATTAAAATATTGAATAATAAGCCGTTGCTGTTGTGCGGAACGTCGATGATGCGAATGACGCGATCCAAATTGGTGAACGCGGGAAGAATTTCGTAGAGCGCGTTCGGAGCGTTCTTGAAAAAATCTTCCCTGAAAATAACCCCTTTTTCATCGGGATACAAAGGAAGATATTTAATATCCGCTTCTACCAGGTCCTGAAAGAAATGTGTGCCAAAAGAAAGATCCGGAACGTAATTTCCTTTACGCCGGGCGATTTCAATTATCGCCGCGGTATTATTGATGTCCGAATAGGTGACGCTCACGCCCAACTTGATATCGCCTCTGCTGCCCCAACGCCCGGGACCCATTAAGATAAATTTTCTTTTAGGCAAAACCTTGTTCAATTCTCCCACAGCCCGACCCACGGCTTTAAGGTCTTCGATATTGTCGATTTGAGTGTAGGTTTCCGGATCCACATAAACGATGAATTGAATATTAGTGACTGTTCCGTTGGTGATGTATTTGTTTGCGGTAAAGATAATGTTTTTTTCTGCGATATTTTCCGGGAAAACAGCCGGTGTGGAGAATTTTGAATAGCTTTGAGGACGGCATTGCAGCAAATAAAAATTTTCACCGTCGTGCGCAAATTCAATATCTACCGGCGTGGCTAATTTGCTCTGTAATTCTTTAATGACCGCCCGCATTTGTTTTATGAAATTCGTATTTTCCAATAAACCGTTAAACGTTACAACAACATCCTCTTCTTCAAGATTCGTGTTAAAACCGACTTTTCTCAAAATTCCTTCATCAAGAACAGAAACAATTTTTTCCAGAATCGGATATTCGTAACCGCATTCCTTTATTAACTTTTTGATCGGGATGGTTTCAAACAAGCATGTCTTTAAGTTAATGACATCGACCTTTTGCGGTGAATAGCGGACGATTTCGTCAACGCTTACATTGGCGCGCAAAGAGGGTTGTCCGGGAGCGATTAAAACGGGGTAGTCGTCACTGAGCCGATCGACCGCTCTTGTGCCAAGACCGGGCACCATTCGGATTAGTCCGTCTTCGCGCCTGATTCGCGGAGACCAGCGGAATTCGTTGTTGCTGAACGCAACGCCGGCAAAAGCGGGCAGAAAGTAATCGCCCACTCTCTTTCCGACCACTTCCTGAATCATAATACCCATCTCTTCATGGAAATCGAGCAATCCCCGCTCAGCCCGGTATTCGATGGGGTCGGGTCCGATGGTGGAAGCGTAAACCTCCGCAATGGCGTCCAGCAAAGCGTCCAACCGATCGGCTTTGCTTCCCTGGTTCGCGATAAAAAGACTCTTGTACTTACCGGAAAAAGCGGAGCCTAAACGGTCTTCCAAAAGACTTGAACTGCGGACGATGAGCGGCTTTTCTCCGAAATCGTCCAGAGCCATCGCCACGCCCTTGACAATCTCCGGCGGAAAATGGGAGCTTTTAAACAGTTGAACCACATGCGGGTATTCTTTCCGCACTTCGTTGATGGGTTTGTATTTTTGCTCCAACATTTCGTCTAAGTTGTTGTAATGCATAAAATAGATCATGGCGTCCGAAGTGATGTACCAGGTCTTGGGGATTTTTATGTCAGAAAGCAGTTTGTCCCGATCTTCGGATGATTTTAAGACCCGATACGCTAAAAACAATCCCGCGCTTTTCCCGCCTAATTTTCCGTGACTTCCGATGGGAAAGATCATTCGCTGCAGAATATTGTAGAAATCTCTGACCCGAACATAGTTTTTGGCGATATTAATAAATTCCAGTTGATCCGTAAAAAAGCGGCGGATTAAAGAAGCCCGAACGCCTACAAGCGTAGAAGGAGCAAGCTGCATGCCTTCCGGATTGATTTGGTAATACCGCCGGAGAGCTTCGCTGATGTCGGTAAGAGAACTGTTGATATCGGATGTAGCGCGGACAAGGAAGCTTGTTTTGTCTTCCTGAATCCATTGTTGAATTTTGGTTAATATTTCGGAATTCGGTAAATACTTGGACGCCACTTTGAAAATTTCTTTAGCCATTTTGTTGATGTCGGTCGCTTCCTGTTTTTTTAAGGGCGCGTTGATTTCTCCGAGGATATCCGATTCTTTTTCCGTTGTGGCGTAAGGATTAAATTGCTGCAGCATTTGGTTTGCTTCGGCAATTCCTTTCCAAACCAAAAGATTCAACATTTTGCGGGCTATTCGGATATACAGGTCCGGATCGGTGCGTTTAAGCAGCTCTAAAATTACCTGCCACTCTTCCGAACGCCGACCCGATATGGACTGTTTGGCTGTTTCCCACTTGTCAAAAATTTTCTTGAGTTTTATGTACATGATGTGGAAAGAAAGACGCTGGGCAAGATTGTCGATCAGGCGCTTTTCGTCAAAAAGAAAAGGACCCACGTTGCTGGCGGGCTTTTCTTCGATGTAACAAACGCGGATCCAGCCCACATTGCGATCCTGAAAACGTAAATCGGCATTTAACGCCCATGGCGAATCTTTAAAATTATTCGTTTTGAATTCTTTGTTCTGATAGACAATTAAAACCTTGCAAATTTCCGGATACTGGAAGGCGGAAGGCAGCAGGTTAACGATACGATTGAAAATATCGTCGAGATTAAGCATGTCCTGATGCAAAATCTCTTCGATTTCGTAAAGAACGTTTAATTCTTTTACGCGCTCTTCCAGCGTATCGATAAGTTTGTCAATTGACTGGGGTTTGGGTTTCGGATTCATTTTGACCCTTTAAGTTGCTTTTTGTTTTTTTAAATGAACGAAAGAGCCGGATTGTTCATCTGATTGATTTAAAGATAAGAAATCCGGCGGCTAATTGCCACCGGATTTAAGAAGTTTAACTAAATGATTTTGAATGAGATAATTTATACCCAACCGCGGTCTTTGCACGCCTGAGCCACGCGTTCGATGGCAATAATATAAGCGGCGTCGCGCATAAAAATTTTGCGGTTAGTAGCTAAATTATTGACCGCCCTAAAAGCCGAAGTCATTTTGTCGTCAAGACGACGCAGTACTTCTTCCCGCGTCCAGTAAAAATTCATATTGCTTTGAACCTGTTCAAAATAGCTGCAAGTAACGCCGCCCGCATTAGCCAGAAAATCCGGTATTACGAATATCTTCCGCTTTTCCAGTTTGGCGTCTGCTTCCGGCGTGGTGGGTCCGTTGGCTCCTTCGGCAATCAGTTTAACCTTTCCGCTGATCCTGTCCGCGTTATCCGCGGTGATTTGATTTTCCAGCGCGCAAGGCAATAATAAATCGACTTCCTGTTCAATCCAGGCGTCTCCAGGAAGAACCTCGTAACCCAAGTCGCGGGCTTTGTCTTTGTCGATTCCGCCGAAACGATCGGTGATGCCGCGCAGTTCTTCGAGATTAATCCCGTCGAGTTTGCGAAAAGCGTACGAAGTCTGATCGTTTTGATCCCACGAAGAAACGCAGACGACCTTGCCGCCTAACTCGGAAAACAGTTCAATGGCATACTGAGCGACGTTTCCGAAACCCTGAACGCTGGCGACGGTTTCTTCGATTTTCAGGTTAAGGTGTTTCATTGCTTCGCGGACGGTAAAAATCACACCGTGTCCCGTGGCTTCGGTGCGTCCCAAAGAGCCGCCCATTCCGACCGGTTTGCCGGTAATAAAACCGGGGTAGTGTCCGCCGGTCAGCGTTTCAAATTCGTCCAACATCCAGAGCATGTGCTGCGCATTGGTCATCACATCGGGCGCGGGGACGTCGGAGAAAGGTCCCACATTTTTGTACACCTGCCGAACCCAGCCGCGGCTGATCTGTTCCTGCTCTCTGGCGCTTAAATTATGCGGATCGCAGACAACTCCGCCTTTGCCGCCGCCTAAAGGTAAATCGGCTACCGCGGTTTTCCAGGTCATCCACATGGCTAAGGCGCGAACCGTGTCAATAGTCTCCTGCGGGTGAAAACGAATACCGCCCTTGGCGGGACCGCGGGCGTCGTTGTGCTGTACGCGAAATCCGCGGAATACCTTTACCGTGCCGTCGTCCATCCGCACCGGAATGCTAAAATGAAATTCGCGTATGGGATTGCGCAATAACTCCCTGGTTGCCTGATCCAAACCAATCATATCTGCAACTTTGTCAAATTGTTTTTGAGCCATTTCAAAGGCATTAAATGATTTTTCCGCCATTGTTAACCCTTTCTTTAAATTAGTCAAAAGACAATCGGATTCCGTCAATTTTACTGCGTAAAAGGCTATAATTTACGAATGAAATCGTCAAAAAGAAATTTCTTTATTTATGCAGTAAATAAACGTCGCTTTATGTTTTTGATTGTTTTTAAATTCTTGAAAATCAAGAAATTAATATACCGCCAAACACGCACATAATGCATTTTAACTATTTAAAATGAGTATAGTTGCAAAATTGACAGATTGTCCCCGAAAAATTTAAAAATTCTCCCGGTCAAGCAGGAGCGAAAAAAAATCAAAGATGTTTAAGCTGAATATTAAAATTTAACTTTTAATAGAATAATAAGTTAGGATGAAATTTATTTTTAAAAAACTTTGAAAAAAACCGCTAAATATTCTTGCATTTTGGTCGAAATAATGTTATCATTGTGGAAAGAAATTCCTGAAAATCGCACAAAATGGAAGAGAATCCCAAAGGCGTGGTGGCAAATGGCGTTAGTGGATTTTGCAGGTGAATTTTCCTGCGCATTAGACAATAAAAATCGTGTGAGCATCCCTTCCGGCTTAAGAAAGATGTTTATGCCCGAAGCCGAGAATACTATGGTGTTTACTCGTGGTTTCGAAATGGAAAACATCTATGCTTACCCCTTGAACGAATGGCAAAGGCTTACCCAAAAATTACGCACCTTAAACCCTCTTGAAAAAAAGACACGCGATTTTATTCGTCTGTTCGTCGGCGTCGCTCATGTCGCCACCATGGATAGTCAGGGAAGAGTGATGATTCCCGAACGGATTCTTCAGATGGGAAAAATTGAAAAAGACCTTTTACTGATCGGGTCTTTGACCAAGTTTGAAATCTGGAATCCAAAGGTATATGAAGAGTATCTGAAACGCGAGAATTTAAGCTTAACGGAATTAGCGGAACAAATTCAATTTAAAGATATGATTTTTGGTAACAGTGACTGAAACAAATCAATATCATATTCCGGTTCTGGTTGACGAGGTATGCGAGGCTTTGATTATAAATCCGGACGGAATTTATCTGGACGGAACGCTGGGAGGCGGCGGGCACGCTGCGGAAATTTTAAAGCGTCTGAGCGCCCGGGCTCTTTATATCGGAATGGATCGCGATCCCGAGGCGATTGAATTTGCCCGCAAAAGGCTGAATGATTATTCTAATGTTATTTTTTATCACGGAGTTTTTACCGAACTAAAAAAGGCTATGGAAGAGGCAAATGTTAAGGAACTTGACGGCGTGTTGCTGGATCTTGGAATTTCGGGACATCAGGTGGACGATCCGCGGCGCGGATTTACTTTCAGAACGGAAACGAAATTGGATATGCGGATGGATCCCACCGCGCAAACGGTAACGGCGGCGGATATTCTTTTAACGTATGATCTCAGATCGTTAAGCAGAGTGTTCAGAGTTTACGGGGAGGAAAGACATTCACACTGTATTGCCAGGTTAATTGTTAAAGAGCGGGAAAGTAAGCCCGTAGTTACCAGCGAAGACCTGATTCGCATTATTGACCGCTGCGTTCCGAGAAAGCATGTAAAAAAATCGTATGCCAGAATTTTTCAGGCTTTGCGGATCGAAGTAAACAAGGAGCTGGAGCAGTTGCGGGAAGCGTTGAATTTGGCTTTGGGAAAACTGAAAAAGGGCGGACGTCTTGTTGTTATTAGTTACCATTCGCTGGAAGACCGCACGGTTAAACAATTTTTACGCAAGCAGGAAAATCCCTGTGAATGTCCTCCGGAGTTGCCGGTTTGTCAATGCGGGAAGACTCCGGCGCTGAAACGGATAAGACCGTATTTAATTTTACCCCGTGAAGAGGAGATAAACAATAATCCACGGGCAAGGAGTGCCAAAATGCGAGTAGGAGAAAAATTATGAGTAAACGTGGAAAAAATCGTTTTCGGCAATGGATGGTTCGGTTTTTATTGCTCTTTAGCGTAGTAATGCTCATCAGTTTAAAATTGTGGATACATTTTCAGGTCGATTTATTAATGCGCGACATCCGAAGTTTGGAGGTTCAGAAAAACCAGCTTTTAAGCGAACGGGAGAAAATTAACGCTCAGGTAAAACGCCTGCAAAATATCGATCGAATCGGAAGACTGGCAAAGGAAAAACTCTCGCTGGTCAACGACCCCGAACCGTTGCAAACCATTCGTCTTGAAGATTTTGAACAGTTGGATCATCTAAAAGAGAAATTTGCGGCTAAACAGAGCAAAGCGGAAAAAGACTACAATTTAGCCGGCATAAAATGATAAAAGGCGGTAGCACGGATGAAAAAGAATTTACGCTGGATCCTGTTAATCGTCGGCATCGCCCTTTTCTGGCTGGCTCTGGAAGTCAATTTTTTCCGCCTGCAGGTTGTCAGGCAAGATTATTTTCAAAAATTGGCAAAAGACCAGTATTTCAGGCGGCTTACGCT